>DATFFY010000238.1:0-3734 GCA_035249805.1 Acidimicrobiales bacterium
TGCCGGGGCCCGAGAAGTCGGGTCCGGCACCGCCGCCTGCGCCCGGGTAGGTGGCGATCCCGTCGATGTCGGCCACCGTGAGGCCAGCGTCGGCGATGGCCTCGAGGGCGGCGTCGATCGTGAGGTCGAGGCCGGTGCGCCCCAGCCGCCGGCCGACGTCGGACTGCCCGATGCCGGAGATCACCGAGCGCCGCTCGAAGTCCGTCATCGCACGGGCTCGAAGACGGGGAAGAAGACCTGGTCGTGCTGCTCGAAGACCACCTGCACGGGCATCCCGATGCGGACCTCGTCCGGCTCGCACCCGACGATGTTGGTGGTCAGGCGCAGGTCGTCCTGCTCGGGGAAGGCCACGAGCGCGATCACCCACGGCTCGGTGGCGCCGTCCCACGGCTGGTGGTTCACGGTGTACGTGAACACCTCGCCCCGGCCGCTCACCGCCTCTGGAGCCAGCTCGCGGCTGCCGCACCGGGGACACCGCGGCGAGGGCGGGTGCAGGAAGTAGCCGCACGACCGGCAGCGGAGGAACCGGAGGCGGCCGTCCGCTCCGGAGGTCCAGAAGAAGCGGTTCTCGTCGTCGAGGGCGGGTTGGACGCGGAAGGGGGTGGTGCTCACTTCCCTCCGGCGCCCTGGTGGGCCTTGGCGATGCGCTCGGCGAGGGTCATCGCGGTGACGATGCCCGCCTCCTGGAACTTGCCGGTGCCGTGGCTCACGGGCGTGGTGTCGACGTCGGTGGCCTGAGCCCGGAGCGCACCGACGGTGGCCTGCTCCCGGGGGACGTGGGCGAAGGGGTCGTAGCTGAAGTTCCGCATCGCGTTGAGGTGCGTGATGCGGTCGATGTCCTCGCGGGGCAGGCCGTCGAGGTACTTCATCGCCATCTCGGGCGCGTTCGGCCAGGTGGAGTCCGAGTGCGGGTAGTCGCACTCCCAGTGGATGTGGTCGAGGTTGAGGTGGTGCCGCACCTCGACCCCGACGGCGTCGTCGATGAAGCACGTGAGGACGTGCTCGTTGAACACCTGGCTCGGCAGCTTGTCGCCGAAGTCCTGGTTGGTCCACACGTGGTGGTGCTGGTACACGTAGTCGATCCGCTCGAGGAAGTACGGGATCCAGCCGATCCCGCCCTCGGAGAGCGCCACCCGCAGGTCCGGGAACTTCCGGAACACCGGCGACCAGACGAGGTCGGCCGCGGCCTGGACGATGTTCATCGGCTGCAGCGTGATCATCGTGTCGATCGGGGCGTCCATCGCCGTGATGGTGATCTGCGACGACGAGCCGATGTGGAGGCAGATGACCGTGCTCGTCTCCTCGCAGGCGGCGAGGAACAGGTCCCAGTGGTCGCTGTGCCAGCTCGGGTACCCGAGCTTCTCGGGGTTCTCCGAGAACGTGACGGCGTGGCAGCCCTTGTCCGCCATGCGGAGCACCTCGGCCGCCATCAGCTGCACGTCCCAGATGGGCGGGACGGCCAGCGGGATCATCCGGCCGGGGTACGTCCCGCACCAGTCGTCGAGGTGCCAGTCATTGTAGGCCCGCAGCAGCTCGATGGCGACGTCCTTGTCGTCGCAGGTCGAGAAGAGCTGGCCCGTGAAGCCGGCGAGGCTCGGGAAGTTGAGCGAGCCGAGCACGCCGTTGACGTTCATGTCGCGGATGCGCTCGTGGATGTCGTAGCAACCGGCCCGCATCTGCGAGAAGGCCAGCGGGTCGAGCCCGTACTCCTCCGGCACGCGGCCGGCGACCGCGTTGAGGCCGACGTTCGGGAGGGCCGACCCCTCGAACATCCAGACCTCCCGGCCGGTGTCCAGCTTCTCGATGTAGGGCGCCCGCTCGGCCGCCTTGGACGAGAGCCGGCCCTCGAACAGATCCGGCGGCTCGACCACGTGGTCGTCGACGCTCACGAGGATCAGCTCATCGGCGTGCATGGTCTTCCCCCCGAGGTCCGGATGTGACAGCACTGTTAGATCGGTGCCTCAGAGTAGCCTCCCTCGGATGGATGGGACCGGGGTCGTGCGGCGTCCCCCGTTCGGGGCCAACCCCACCGTGGGCGAGCGCGGCAGCGACACGCAGCGCCGCATCCTCACCGCCGCGCTGCAGGTGTTCGCCGAGGTCGGGTACAACGAGGCCCGGGTCGAGCTCATCACCAAGCGGGCCGGCTGCTCCCGGCCCGCGTTCTACCAGTACTTCTCCAGCAAGGACGACGTCTTCTGGAAGCTGGCCGGCCAGCTCGCCCACGAGATGATCGACCTCGGCGACCAGCTCGGCACGGTCACCCCCGACGGTGCCGGCGTCGAGGCCCTGGCCGCGTGGATCGACGACTTCACCGCCCTGCACGGGGCCTACGCCCCGGTGTTCGCCGCCTACCAGACCGCCACCCGGGAGCACCGCGAGATGGTCGCCGGGTCGAGCGGGGCGGCCGACCGCCTCGGCAAGGCCCTGCTCCTCGGGTTCGGCTGGGACGGCCGCGACAAGGTCGACGTCGCGGTGGCGGGCGGCGTGGTGGCCTGCCTCATCCGGTGCAGCTTCTACTTCGAGAGCTTCGCCGGCGCGGTCGAGCGCGACCGCCTCGTCCAGGGCTTGGCCCACATCGTCCACCGGCTCTTCGCCGGCCCGATCGACGGGGTCAACATCCGGCGGGGCAAGGTCCGGCGGGGCAAGGCCACCGCACCGCCGCTGGCGCCGATGGTCGACGACGAGGTCCGGTCCCTGCGGCCTCGCGGCGAGAAGACCCGGCAGCAGCTCCTCGACGCGGGGACGAAGGTGCTGCCCGCCCGCGGGTACCACGACGCCCGCGTCGACGACATCGTCAAGGTGGCCGGCGTCTCCCACGGGAGCTTCTACCGGTACTTCGAGAACAAGGACGACTTCTTCCGGGTGCTCGCCGAGGAGGCCGCCACCCAGATGATCGACCTGCTCGACCGGTTCCCCACCGGCGGCGAGACGGACAAGCTGGCGGCCTGGGTCGACGAGTGGTTCACGGCGTACCAGAGCAACGGCGGGGTCATCAGCACGTGGCAGGAGATGCAGTTCGTCACCTCCCCGGACGTCGTGTCGTTCTCCCAGCACGTGGCCGAGACGGTGGTGGCACGGCTCGTCGGCCTCATGGAGGAGCGGGGCTTCGGCGACCCCCTCGTCGACGCGCTGTTCCTGCTCGCGCTCGTGGAGCGCATGCCGTACAACGTGCTCACCCTCCGGTTCGCCACCCGGGCCGCCGCCGTCACGGCGACGGTCTCGATGGTCCAGCACGGCCTCCTCGGCCAACCGTCCGACTAGGGGTCGGGCCGGTGGACTTCGAGTTCACGGACGAGCAGCTCGAGCTGCGCGACGCGGCTCGCTCCGTCCTCGGGTCGGCGTGCCCGCCCTCGGTCGTGCGGGCCGTCTACGACGGCGGCGAGCGTCCGGCCGCGCTGACCGAGCAGCTGGTCGCCCTCGACTGGGCCGGCCTCGCCGTGGCCGAGGAGCACGGCGGGCTCGGGCTCGGCTTCCTCGAGCTGGGCATCGTGGTGGAAGAGCTCGGGCGCGTGGTCGCGCCGACGCCCCTGCTCGCGACGCTCACGCAGCTCGTCCCGATGCTGCAGGAGAGCGGCCGGCCGGAGCTGCTCCCCGCCGTGGTCGCCGGGCGGTGCACGGGCACGGTGGCCGTCGCGGAGGGGATCAGCTGGCGGCCGGCCGACGTCGCGACCACGGCCCGGCCCTCGGGCGGCGGCTGGGTGGTGCAGGGCACCAAGGAGCACGTGGTCGACGGC
>DATFFY010000239.1:0-7022 GCA_035249805.1 Acidimicrobiales bacterium
CGGGAAGCTCGACCTGGGTGTGGGCACCGACCGCCCAGGCGTCCTCGCCGACCTGGCCGCGTTCCCCGGCATGGGTCCCTGGACGCTCGGCGTGATCGCCATGCGCGCCCTCGGCGACCCCGACGCGTTCGTCCCCACCGACCTCGGTGTCCGCTACGGCGCCGAGCGCCTCGGCCTGCCGTCGTCGCCCGCCGCGCTCGTCGAGCGGGCCCGCGCCTGGCAGCCCTGGCGGGCCTACGCGGTGCAGCACCTGTGGGGATCAGGCGGCCACGAGGTGAACCGGATGCCGGCCGCGTGAAGCGATACACGCTCGTGGGCGCGGACGGCCGCCCGTACGACAGCACCACACCCGGCACGCTCGGCGGGCACCGCAAGGGCAAGGGCTACGGCCGCCTCGACTGCCCGAGCGCGCTCCGAGCCATCGCTCGGGGCGGTCCCTATCCGCGCTACCGAGTGTTCTTCGCCGACGAGGCCACCGCCATCGCCGCGGGCTACCGCCCGTGTGCGGTCTGCCTTCCCGACCGCTACGCGGCCTGGAAGGCCGAGACGCTGCGGGCCTGACGCTCGTCACGACATGCGGCGACGGAGCCGGGGAGACCCGCGCGGGCGCAACCGGGACGACGTACGCCGCCCTCGGGGCTCGCGCCGCGCTCAGCGCAGCCCGGACTCCCGGAGTGTGATGCTGATGCGACCGTCGAGCCCGAGCGACGGCGGGCCCGTGCCGGGGTGGAGCTTGGTCACGCCGTGGTAGGCGAGGCGGGCGGGGCCGCCGAACACGAGCAGGTCGCCGCTGGCCAGCGGCACGTCGTCGTGCGGGCGGTTGCGGGTGGTGGTCCCGGCCATGCGGAACGTGCACGTGTCGCCCAGGCTGATGGTGACGACCGGCGAGCCCCGCTCGATCACCTCGTCGGCCTCCTTGTCCTGGTGGAGGCCGAGCTTGGCGTCGGCGTCGTAGAGGTTGACGATCGCGGCGTCGAAGGGCACCGGCTCGAAGCCGGTCAGCGTGCACGCCTCGTGGCCGAGGCGCGACAGGAGCGGCGGGAACGGCTTCACCGGCGCGCCGTCGTGGTCGTCGCAGGTGCGGCTGTACGCGTACGGGTACCAGTGCCAGCCCAGGCACACCGACCGGATCGACAGCGGCGACCCGTCGGGCATGTGCGGCGTGCGGAGCCCGGCCGGCGGCCGCGACCACTCGCCGAACGCGGCGAACAGCTCCGCCTGCCCCACGTCATCGAGCCAGCCCGGCACCCACACCACGCCCGGCCGCACCGCGACGGCGTCGGCCACGGCGCCGACCGGCGCGTCGAACGAGAGGCGCTGCTGGCTCACCCCATCAGTGTGCCGAGCCGGTGCGACAACCCCTGGCGGCATTGCGACATCGCGTTCGGGGCATGGCGGCGCCGATCGAGCACGGCCATGCCCCCAACTCTGGGGGATGCTGACGTTCGGGGCATGGCGGCGCCGATCGAGCACGCCCATGCCCCCAACCCGGGGGTTGTCAGCGGAAGGCGTACCGCAGGGGGAGGTGCTTCACGCCGGAGACGAAGTGGGACTGCGCCCACTCGGGGTCGCCGTCGAGCTCGATGTGCGACAGCTGCTCGCTGAGCCGGCGCAGCATCGTCCGGGTCTCGCGGCGGGCGAACTGCGCGCCGAGGCAGAAGTGGGCGCCCACGCCGAAGCTGAGCAGCTTGTCCGCGTCGGGCCGGCGCACGTCGAACCGCTCCGGGTCGGCGAACACCTCCGGGTCGCGATTGGCGGCGGGGTAGGAGAGCAGCACGCGCCCGCCCTCGGGGATCGCGACGCCGCCGACCTCCTGCGGGGCGTTGGCGTAGCGCAGGAAGTGCCGGACCGGTGACGTCCACCGGATCATCTCGTCGGCCGCGTTGGCGATGCGGTCGTCGTCGCCCCGCACCGACCACAGCTGCTCCGGGTCGCGGGCCAGCTGCTCGAAGCCGCCCGACAGCGCGAACGACGTCGTGTCGTGCCCCGCGGTGGCGACGATGATGTAGTACCAGAGCCGCTCGGCGTCGCCCATGGGGCACCCGTCGACCTGGCCGTTGGCGATCACCGACGCCAGGTCACCGGTCGGACAGGCCCGCCGGTCCTCCGTGAGCTCGTTGAAGTACTGCAGGAACTGCATCACCGAGCCGAGCACGCGCTCCTGCGGGTTCTCCGCGTCGCCGAGGAACTCCGGGTCGGCGGCGCCGAAGATGCCCTGCGTGAGGTCCATCATCAGCGGCTCGTCCTCCTCGGGCACGCCGTAGATGTCCATGATCACACGCAGCGTGTACGGCTGCGCGATGTCGCGGGCGAAGTCGCAGCGACCACCGAACCCGCGCATGCGCTCGACGAACAGGTCGGCCAGCTCGTCGATGCGGGACTGCCGCGACTTCACGGCCGCCGGCTTGAACCAGTCGTTCGTGACGGCGCGGTGGTCGCGGTGGTCCTTTCCGTCGAGGTGGACGAGCGTGCGGGGCGCCGGCAGGCCCTGGGCCTCCATCTGGCGCTGCTGCTCCTCGGGGCCGAGCACCGAGCGGCTGGTGTTGCTCCAGCCCTCGTTGTCGCGGGACACCGCGAACACGTCGGCGTGGCGGGTGAGCGCCCAGAACGGCTCGTAGCCCTCCTCGGCCACGGGCAGCACCGGCGTCGTGCGGCGGACCTCCGCCGCCCGCGCGTGCCACGCGTCCATGTCGGCCCACAGGCGGGCGTCGTGGAAGAGCGCGCCGGGCGAGGCGGCGGCGATGGTGTCGGCCATCGGCGGAGCGTATCGATCGACGACTGGCCGTCTCACCGTCGGCGTCTGACGGACATCTGCCGGAGACCCCCGTCCCGTAGACCCGTCAGGCATCCCACCCAAGGAGATCCCCGTGAACCTCGGCGCCCCTGAGCTGCTGATCGTCCTGGTCGTCGTCCTCGTCCTCTTCGGCGGGGCCAAGCTCCCGAAGCTGGCCCGCAGCCTCGGCGAGGCCAAGCGCGAGCTCGACGCCGGCATCCGCGACGAGCACCCCACCACCCCGGCCTGACCCCTAACCCCGTTCTCGCGACGGGTGGGACACACGTCTGTGTGCCGTGCGTCGCGAGTTCGGGGGTTTTCGTGGTCTTCCACCCCGGGCGATGAGTTCCGGGGGCGGATCTCGTCGGAGGGGCATGGCGCCTGACACGGCAACGTTGCTCGCGTCCGGGACCCGCGTAGGCTCCCGGGACGTGACTGCTCTCGACCTCGACATCGAGAAGGAGCTCGAGCGGCACCGCCGTGAGCTCACCGGCTACTGCTACCGGATGCTCGGCTCCGGCTCCGAGGCGGAGGACGCCGTCCAGGAGTGCTTCATCCGGGCCTGGAAGAACATCGACCGGTTCGAGGGCCGCTCCTCGCTGCGCTCGTGGCTGTACCGGATCGCCACCAACGTCTGCCTCGACATGCACCGCGGCCCGCAGCGCCGGGCTCGCCCGATGGACCTCGGCCCGTCGTCGACGTTCGCCGCCGCGCAGCTCAAGCCGCAGCCCGAGAACACCTTCGTGCAGCCGATCGCCGACAGCCGCGTGATCGACACCGCCGGGGACCCGGCCGATGTGGCCGCCGCCCGGGAGTCGATCCGCCTGGCGTTCGTCGCCGCTCTCCAGCACCTGCCGGCCCGCCAGCGCGCGGTGCTCATCCTCTGCGAGGTCCTCAAGTGGCAGGCCACCGAGGTGGCCGAGCTCCTCGAGACGAGCGTCCCCTCCGTCAACAGCGCGCTGCAGCGGGCCCGGGCCACGTTGGCCAGCATCGAGATCGACCAGCTCGACAGCACGGTCGACCCGGAGCACGAGGCCCTCCTGGCCAGGTACGTCGACGCCTTCGAGCGCTACGACATGCGCGCGCTCGCGCAGCTCCTCAAGGACGACGTCGTCATCTCGATGCCCCCGCACGACCTCTGGCTGCAGGGCCAGGACGACGTCCTCGCCTGGATGTTCGGCCCCGGCATCAAGTGCGCCGGCTCGAAGCTGCTCGCGGTCAGCGCGAACGGCACGGCCGCGTTCGGCAGCTACCGCCCGGCCGGCGAGGACCGCTGGGAGCCGTGGGCGCTGCAGGTCATCGAGGTCAAGGACGGCCGCATCTCCGGCCACCACAACTTCATCTACCCCGAGCTGTTCGAAGCGTTCGGCCTCCCGGCCGTCATCGAGGAGTAGGTCCCCCGGCGCTCAGTCGAAGCGCTCGGTCATCCCCATCAGGTCGAACAGCTCGCGCAGCTCCTGCCGGCACTCGCTGATGCGCACGCGCCAGCCCATCCGGCGGGCGAGCACCTGCAGCTTCAGCAGGTCGTCGAGGACCTGCAGGTCGCCGCGCGTCCGCGCCTGGACGATCCCGAGCAGGATCGATTGCTCGCCCTGCACCAGCTCCACGACGGCGCGCGGCCCGTGCTCGGCATCAGCCATGCCCTCCTGACGGGACGGCGCCCGCGAACTCAGCGGTCCGCCCGTACCATGCCGCCGTGATCGTGTTCGTGCACGGCGTACCGGAGACGGCCGCCATCTGGCGCAAGGTGCAGGCGCAGGTGGAGGGCGAGTCGGTGTCGGTGGCGCTGCCCGGGTTCGGCTGCCCCCGGCCCGACGGCTTCGGCGCCACCCGGGACGAGTACGTCGAGTGGCTCGTCGGCCAGCTCGACGCCATCGGCGAGCCCGTCCACCTCGTCGGCCACGACTGGGGCGCGGGGCTCACCTTCCGAGTGGCCACGGCCTTCGGCGACCGGCTGCGGTCCTGGGTGGCCGACTGCGGCAGCCTCGCCCACCCCGACTACGTGTGGCACGCCTTCGCGCAGGTCTGGCAGACGCCGGGGGAGGGCGAGAGCTACATGCGGGCCCAGGAGGCGCAGCCCGACGAGGAGCGGGCCGCCGGCCTCGCCGGGATCTTCTCGCTCTCGCTGGAGGACGCGATGGAGATGGCCGCCGCGCAGGACCGCACGATGGACGACTGCATCCTCGAGCTGTACCGCTCAGCGGTGCCCAACCCGCACCACGGCTGGGGTCCGTGGAGCCCGACCTCGGCGCCCGGGATGGTCGTGCACCCGAGCGAGGACCCGTTCTCCATCGAGCCGCTGGCCGAGGAGGCCGCCGGCCTGCTGGGCGCCCGGTTCGCCGTGCTCGAGGGCACCAACCACTTCTGGCCCTACGAGAACCCGGATGGCGCCGTCGCCCTCCTGCAGGGGTTCTGGGCCTCCCTCGACTGATCTGACGGTGGTATGAACCGCACGCTGGGTGGGTAGTGGCCCGCCCGCAGCGGCGCGGACGGAGGAGGCTGGCACAACCAAAGGTGGATCCGTTCACCATCGAGCTGCCAGCCGACGCGGGCACACCCCGTCGGGCTCGACGCGCCATCGCGGCGCGCCTGGGCGGTCACCCGCGCCTCGACCAGCTCCTCCTCTGCGTGTCGGAGGTGGTGACGAACGCGGTCCTCCACTCCCGTGCGCCGCAGGAGATGCGGGTGCGGGCCGAGCGCGACCGGCTGCTCGTCGACGTGTACGACGGGGACCCCACCCTCCCGATCCGCCGGGCCCACGACCTGACCGCGCCCACCGGCCGCGGGCTGCGCATCCTCGACGACCTGACGGCCGAGTGGGGGAGCCGCCAGGTGGCCGGCGGCAAGGTCGTGTGGTTCGCGTTCGACCTCGGGGGCTCGGTCGAGCCGCAGCCCGGCTTCCGGCACGTGCGGGTCGTCGGCCTGCCCCTCGACGTGCACCGCCGCAACAGCGAGCACGGCGAGGCCCTCCGCCGCGAGCTGGCCTTCGTCGCCAACGTCGCGGATCCCGAGGGCGCCCCCGTGCGGCTCTACATGGTGGGGGCCGAGCTCACCGCCCGCTACGGCGGCCTCACCGTGGTGCAGGAGAACAAGCTGGCCGAGGCGCTGGCCGCCGGCGAGACCACGATCGATCTGGACTACGACCTGCCCGTGGAGATGGCCGACGGCATCGAGCGGTTCTCCGATCTCGTCGACGAGCTCGACGACTTCTGCCGGGACGGCGACCTGCTCACGCTCGTCACCCCGCCCGAGGGGCTCGCCTACCGGCGCTGGATCTTCGGTGAGATCGTCGAGCAGCTCCGGACCGGACGAGCGCCCGTCGCGTGGGCCGACAGCGAGCTGTCCCGGGTCGACGTCCCGGTCGCGCCCGCCCCCGGTGCCGCGGCGGCGACGGCCCCGTCGGAGACCACGATCTCGGTCATGGAGGACCTCGACCTCGCGACGGCGCCGCGGCTGCGCGAGGAGATCGTGGCCCTCGTCGAGGGCGGGGCCACCCGCGTCGAGGTCGACCTGTCCGAGTGCGAGTTCCTCGACTCGACCGGCCTCAGCCTCCTCGTCACGACCCACCGTCGGCTCGCAGCCGACGGCGGCGCGCTGCGGCTCGTGGGCGTGCACGGCCAGGTGGCCAGCATCCTCGACATGAGCGGCGTGACCGACCTCCTCGTCGACGCCTGAGGGCGGCGGGAGCCGCGGGACTGCCGCGGTGCGGACCCGGGGTAACCAAGGCCGCATGACGAACCTCGCGTCGCTGTGGTCCAACGGTCCCTGGTCTCCCGTGGAGGTTCGCGCCGAGCTGCCCGCGCCGCCCGAGGAGGTCTTCGAGGTCCTGGCCGACCCCGAGACCTACCCGGACTGGCTGGTCGGCGCCCAGCGCATCCGGCGGGTCGACTCGGACTTCCCCGCGCCCGGATCGAAGTTCGAGCACTCGGTGGGGGCCTCGCCGGAGGCCGCCGTCGACGACGAGACGGAGGCGCTGGCCGCGGAGCCACCGCACCGCCTCGACCTCCAGGTCCACGCCGGCCCCTTCCACGGCGTGGTCGACTTCGCGATCGAGCCGGGCCCGGCCGGCACCAGCCGGATCTGCTTCCGGGAGGCCACCACCGGCCCGCTGGCCCTGCTCACCCCGCTGCTCCGCCCGATCGTCTACGCCCGCAACGGCCGGTCGTTGAAGCGGCTGGCCCACTACCTCCAGACCGCGTGACGAAACTATTGTCATAGAGCGTGCCACCATCTAGGGTGGCCGCATGAC
>DATFFY010000240.1:0-2085 GCA_035249805.1 Acidimicrobiales bacterium
CGGCCCGACGCCCGACGGGCAGGCGGCGTGCACGTCGCGCGCCGTCTGGCGGGCACCGCGGAGCACCTCCGCCGCGCTGCCGAGGATCTCGGGCGTCGACCGGTAGCTGCGGCGGAGCTCGATGACCTGGGCCGGCGGCCAGTGGCGGTGGATGTCGAGCAGGAACCGGGCGTCGGCCCCGTTCCAGCCGTAGATCGCCTGCTGCGGGTCGCCGACCGCGCACACGTCGTAACCCGGTCCTCGCCAGGCCTCGAGCAACCGGAACTGCAGGGGGTTGACGTCCTGCAGCTCGTCCACGTAGAGGTGGCGATGGCGCCACCGCTGCGCGCTGGCGAAGCGCTCGTCCTCCTCGAGGGCGCGGGCGCACAGCGCCAAGAGGTCGTCGAAGTCGACGAGGCCGGCCCGCTGCTTGTGGCGCTCGTACGCGCGGTAGGCCTCGGCCACCACGTCGGGCTTGAGCGGGGAGCGCCGGCCCGCGGCGACCACGGCGTCGGCATAGGTGTCGGGCGTGACCATGCGGGCCTTGGCCCACTCGATCTCGGTGGCGAGGTCGCCGATGGGGGAGCGGCCCTCCCGGCCGCCGCCCTTGGGCGCGACCTCAGCCAGCACCCGGGCCTTGCGGTCGAGGAGGGTCGGGGCCGTGCGGCCCTGGTCGGCCCACCGGGTGCGGAGCGATCCCCAGGCCACCGCGTGGAAGGTCCCGGCGGTGACGTCGCCCCGGAGGCCGAGCCGCCCCAGGCGGGCGGTCAGCTCGCCCGCCGCCTTGCGGGTGAAGGTGAGGGCGAGCACGTGGCGGGGGTCCGAGTCGCCCGCCGCGACGCGGTAGGCGATCCGCCGGGTCAGGACGCGGGTCTTGCCCGAGCCGGCCGGGGCCAGCACGACCAGCGGCTGGGCCGACGAGGTCACCGCGCGGCGCTGCTCGTCGTCCAACCCCTCGAGCAGCGCCCCGGGATCCATGGCGGCCGAGGGTAACGGGCGGCCCCGTACGCTGCCGGGCGTGGTGGACGTCCCCCTCGACCGGTTCGAGGACCTGGTCGCCGAGGCCCTCGACGGCATCCCGGAGGCGCTCGGCCGCCTCATGGACAACGTCGCGGTCGTGGTGAAGGACGGCAGTCCCCGATCCGGGTTGCTGGGCCGCTACGACGGCATCCCGCTCACCGAGCGCAGCCACGGCTACGACGGGATGGTCCTGCCCGACCGCATCACGATCTTCCGCCTCCCGATCCTGGCCAGCTGCGCCGACGAGGCCGAGGTGGTGGAGCAGGTGCGGATCACGGTGGTGCACGAGGTGGCGCACCACTTCGGCATCGACGACGCCCGCCTCGACGAGCTGGGGTGGGCCTAGGGCGCGCCGGGGCGAGCGGTACGCTGCGGCGCGTGGCGTTCTCGCGGCGGTTGCTGAACGACGGCGAGGACCTCGTCCTCGACCTCCACCCCCACTGGTGGTTCCTCATCGAGCCGCTGGCCGCGCTCCTCGCGGCGACCGCCCTCGGGGGATGGGTGCTGTTCGGGGCCGACGCGCCGGGGTGGGTGGAAGCTCCCCTCGGGGTGCTGGTGCTCCTCGCCCTCGGCTGGTTCGTCCTCCGGTACCTGCAGTGGATCACCACCAACTTCGTCGTGACCACCGACCGGCTCATCTACCGCCACGGCGTGCTCGCGAAGCACGGCATCGAGATCCCCCTCGAGCGCGTGAACACGGTGTTCTTCAGCCAGTCGATCTTCGAGCGCGTCCTCGGCTCCGGGGACCTCGTGATCGAGTCCGCGGGCGAGCAGGGCCGGCAGGCCTTCTCCGACGTGCGCAAGCCCTCCGCGGTGCAGAACGAGATCTACCGGCAGATGGAGGCCAACGAGAACCGCAAGTTCGACCGCATCGGCGCGGGCGGTGGTGCCGGGGGCAGCTCCATCCCGGCGCAGATCGAGCAGCTCGACGACCTGCGGCGGCGAGGCGTGCTCACCGAGGCGGAGTTCCAGGCCAAGAAGGCCGACCTGCTGCGACGCATGTAGCGCCATCGGCGGCGCGCACTCGCCAGGCCGTCCAGCCATCGGGGAGCGGCGCGCCCGTCTCGACGAGGGCCACCGCGCAGC
>DATFFY010000241.1:0-7912 GCA_035249805.1 Acidimicrobiales bacterium
TCGGTCAGGCACACCGTGCCGGGCACCGGCCGCAGCGACCCGTCGAGCCCGAGCTCGCCGACGAAGGACCGATCCCCCACCTCGTCCTGTGTGAGCTGCCCGACCGCGACGAGCAGGGCGATCGCGATCGCGAGGTCGAGGCCCGAGCCCACCTTCCGGAGGGTCGGCGGCGCGAGGTTGACGGTCACGCGGTGCGCCGGCCACTGGCAGCGGCTCGACAGCAGCGCGGCTCGGACCCGACCCGAGGCCTCGCGGCAGGACGCATCGGGGAGGCCCACCACGGTGAACGACGGCAGACCGCTGCTGACGTGGACCTCGACGGTCACGGCGTGCCCATCGACGCCGAGCACGGTGGCAGAGGGGACGAGGCCGAGCACGGACGCTCCTCTCGCAGGGCCGCACGTGCGACGCGCGGCGGATCGCGGGGCGGAGGACCGTGGTGCTGCGCCGGCCTCGAGGCGCGTCGCCGAGACTAGGCAGCGGGGTGTGACGGAGGGAAGGGCCTAGCGGCCCTCGAACTTCGGCTCGCGCTTCTGGACGAAGGCGGTGAGCGCCTCGCGGGTGTCCTTGGTGTGGAAGTTCACGGTCTGGGTGCGCGACTCGTCGTCGAGGGCCTGCTCGAAGCTCTGCTCGAAGGAGCGGTTGAGCAGCCGCTTGGTCATGGCCAGCGCGATGGGCGGGCCGGCGGCGAGGCGGGCGGCCCACTCGTCGACCACCTTGTCGAGCTCGGCGGCGGGCACGACGCGGTTGACGAGGCCGAGGCGCTCCGCCTCCTGCGCGTCGATCACGTCGCCGAACAGGGCCAGCTCCTTGGCCCGGTGCAGCCCGATGAGCCGAGGGAGGAGCCAGGAGCCACCGCCGTCGAGCGACAGGCCCCGCTTGACGAAGATCTCGGAGAAGCGGGCCTCGTCCGACGCCACGATGAGGTCGCAGCCGAGGGCGATGTTCAGCCCGACCCCGGCGGCCACGCCGTGCACCTTGGCGATCGTGGGCATCGGCAGGTCGTGGAGGCGGTTGCAGACGTCGTGGATGTACTGCATCCGCGCCAGCTGCTGGCGATCGCCGGGCCCGCGGTCGGCCTCGGCGGAACCGCCGCTCACGTCGGCCCCCGAGCAGAAGTCGCCGCCCGCGCCGGTGAGCACCACGCAGCGCACGGACGGGTCGTCCTTCAGGTCCTGGGCGACCTTCCGGAGCTCCTCCCAGCCGGTGTCGTTGATGGCGTTCTTCTTCTCCGGACGGTCGAACGTCACCGTGACGATCCCCCCGGAGCGCTCGACCTGCAGCGTCTCCATGCGCGGCACGATACTGGTGGCCGTGGGCCTCAACCCGTTCCGCCAGCGCCGCAAGGCACCCGTCGCCGACGCCGTGATGGTGGCCGCCGCGCTCGCGGTGTGCCTCGCCCTCCTGCTCTGGGCGCTGTTCGGCTAGCGGCCACCGCTAAGAACGCCGCCTCCACCACCTCGATCCGCCCGGCCAGGATCGACACGACGTCGAACCGCATCGCGCCGGCGCCGGCGCCGGTGGCCTCGAGGTAGCGGAGGGCGAGCCGCCGGAGCCGCTGCTGCTTCTGCCAGGTGACCGCCTCGAGCGGGCTGCCGAACCGGTCGGTGCGCCGGGCCTTCACCTCGACGAACACGAGCGTCCGCCCGCGTCGCACGACCAGGTCGAGCTCGCCCTCGCGGCAGCGCCAGTTGCGGGCCACCACGCGGTAGCCCCTCGCCTCGTACCACGCTGCGGCGCGGGCCTCGCCCGCCGCACCGAGCGCCCGACGCCGGTCGGGCATCAGATCTCCTTGCTGGGGAGCTCCTCGATGTTCACGTCCTTGAACGTGACGATGGTGACGGACGAGACGAACCGGGTCGTCCGGTACATGTCCCACACCCACGCGTCCTTCATCTGCAGCTCGACGTAGGTGCGCCCGTCGCTGTCGTGCACCGTCTTCGTGACCTCGTTGGCCAGGTAGAAGCGGCGCTCGGTCTCCACCACGTACGAGAACATCGGGGCGACGTCCTTGTACTCCTTGTAGAGCTGCAGCTCGATCTCGGCCTCGTAGCGCTCCAGGTCCTCGGTGGACACGCCCAGATGCTACCCAGCCCTCACAGGAAGGCAGCCCGCGACGGGGGCCAGACGAGGGCGATGGCCCGCCCGACGATCGAGTCGATGGGGATCGGGCCGATGTCCTCGAAGCGGCTGTCGTGGCTGTTCGGGCGGTTGTCGCCCATCACGAACACGTGGCCCTCCGGGACGGCGATCGGGCCGAAGTCCTCGGTGCGGACCACGGGCGCGAGGTAGGGCTCGTACAGCCGCCGCCCGTCGATCAGGACGTGGCCGTCCCGCGCCGCGACCCGCTCCCCCGGCAAGCCGACGATGCGCTTGATCAGCTCGCGGTCGCCACGGTCGCCGATGGCCAACGTGTCCATCACGTCGTCGACCAGCCCACCGAGGAACCCGTGGTCCTCCTCCGGGGCCGCCGGCGACGGGAACACGACGATGTCCCCGCGGTTCGGGTCGTGCAGCTTGTACGACGTGCGGGACACGACCACCCGGTCCTGCTCCCGCAGCTGCGGCTCCATCGACTGGCTCGGGATGTAGAAGGCCTGGGCCAGCAGCGCCTTGACGACGAGCGTGACCGTCAGCGCCGCGAGCGCGAGCAGCGGCAGCTCGAGGATCGTCGGGACGGCCCGCTTGCGCGCGTGCGCCGGCCTGACCTTGATGGGTTCGGCCCGCAGCCGTGACGTCACGGGGAGAGAGGATGGTGGCCCGGGGGGTTCCGGCGCCAGGCGGGTCAGCGGGTCCCCGTGGCGTCGCGCCCGGCGTCGAAGCGGCGCTGATCCGGGACCAGACGGCGACGACCGTCGCCAGCCCTCCGCTCCAGAAGAAGAAGCGGGCCGTGCCGGGGGTGACCCCGTACAGCCCGATCGCCGCCATCGCCCCGACGACGAGCCCGCTCAGCGCGGCGGTCACCAGGGCGAGGCCGCTCGTCTGGAGCAGCTGCGGGCGTCGACCGAGCACGAGCAGCCCGACACCGGCGGCGACCAGTGCGACCGACAGCACCTCGCCGCCGTCGTCGACGTCGCAGGTGCGGTGGTCGACGTGGAGCTCGAGGAACCCGTCACCGCTCGTGATGCCGCACTCGGCCTCGAGGGAGATCACCGTCGTGGGCTCGTCCCCGACCGCCCGGTCGAGCAGGTCGTCGGCCCCCTGGTGGCACAGCACGATGAGCGCGCTCCCGGCGAAGGCGAGCAGAGCGGCGCCAGCCAGGTGGAGCGTCATCGCATCGCCCTGCCGCGGCCACCGACCGAGCATCCAGTGGCCGACGTGCAGCACGAGCAGCCCAGCGCACAGTGCCACCCCGACGGCCACGGCCAGCTGCTCGAGCGGTTCGAGCTCGTTCGGCTTCGTCAGCGGCCGCGACGCACAACCGGAGAACACGACCCCCGCGCCGAGGACCGCCACGGCCCGCCGTCGTGGTGCACGGCCCGATTCTGGTCCAGCGCAGGCGTGCTGCGGCCGGTGACTGCAGGTCGACTAGGCCCATCCAGCCGCGGCCACCACCGCGGCTGCGGTGTCAGCGGGGTTCCCCGAGTTGGACACCTCGATCATCTCGAGCGCGGCGGCATCGAGGATCGCGGTGAGGACGGGCGCACGATCGAGGTGCCAGCGGAGACCGGTGGGGTCGAGCTCACCGTGGCGCCCGCGCAGGCGCTCCTCGAGCTCCGCCGCGGGCACGACGAGCCGGACGAGCGTGATGGTGGCACCAACCGCGTGTGTGAACCGCTCGAGCTCGGCCTGGTCCTTGATGACACCGGCGACGACGAGGTCCCGTGCGCCCGCGGCCGAGAAGTTCTCAGCCACCGCGGCCAGGTTGTCCACGACGAGCGTCGCATTGAACGGATCCTCGGGCGAGCGGGGACCCAGGTCACCCAACCAGTCGGTGGACACGAAGGCAGTGGGAACCCCGCGGCTCGCCAGCCGCTCCGCCACGAGGGCGCCGATCGTGGACTTGCCCGAACCCACGGTCCCGTTCAACCAGAGCACGCGCTCGATCACGCCTGCATCCTCCTTCGGCGAGGCAGGGCCGCCCCCTCATGGGTCCCCCGGCGTCAACGGAACGTTGTCACACCCCGTTCGTATCGTGAGGGCATGTCGATCGTCGACGTGACGCCGCCGGACTCGGAGGTGGCGTGGCGCGAGGGTGAGGCCGCCGTCGCCCGTGCGATGTCGGCGGCGAACCTTGCCGCGGTGGCGCTGGTCGACACGATGGCCGACGTGCTCGCGCGGGAGGGCTGGTGCGGATGGGGCATCCAGTCGCCTGAGCACTGGCTGAGCTGGAAGGCCAACGTCTCCCACGCACGTGCAGCCGGCATCGTGCAGATCGCCCGCCGGCGCCACGAGCTGCCGGAGTGCTGGGCGCTGTTCGCGGCCGGGAAGGTGACCGAGGACGCGATGGTGCGGATCGCCCGGCGGGTCCCGCCGTCGCACGACGCGCAGGTGGCGCGGGTGGTGACGGTGAAGACCATCAGCCAGCTGACCCGCGCGCTCGCCTGCCTGCCGGAGCTGCGGGACCCAGAGAAGCCCGAGCCGCCGGCGCGGGAGCGCTACCTCCGCCGCCACGTCCTCCCGGACGGGTGGGTGAAGGGTCAGTACCAGCTGCCGCCCGACGAGAGCGCGCTCGTGGACATCGGGCTCGGCTCCGCCCGCGACGCCGAGTTCCGGGACCGCAACGATCTGCCGCCCGACGCCGAGGTCGGCGCCGAGGCGAGGGCGGTCGACTGGGCCGACGCGCTCGTGCGCATGGCGTCGGAGTCGGCCGACGCGCTCGACGCGACCCTGCAGCGCACGGGCCACGCGGCGAGCGGAACCAGATCGTGCTGCACCACCACGTCGACGGCGAGGGCCGCATGGGTCCCGGGCGGCTGCACCTCGGCGGCGTCGTGCGCGACGCCGTCGCCCGGTACCTCGCCTGCGACGCCCAGGTCATCGTGATGGCCTACCGGGACGGGAGGCTCCTCGGGATCAACCCGGCCGAGCGGGCTCCCAACCGCCGACTGCGCCGGTACCTCGAGCAGCGCGACGGCGGCTGCGCCTTCCCGCTGTGCGTCCAGAAGCGCTGGTTGCACGCCCACCACCTCTGGCACTGGGAGGACGGCGGGCCGACCGAACCCTGGAACCTCGTCTGCCTCTGTCCCCTGCACCACCGAGGGCTGCACGCGGGCGACTTCACCGTCGAGGGCGACCCCGAGGAGGGCACCCTCGTCTTCCGCGATCGCCAGGGCCGGCGCATCGAACCACCAACCCTGGGAGCCGACCCGCTCCCGCCGCCGATCGAGCCCACCTACACGCAGCCGTACGGCGGCCGGCTGAGCGCGCGCGACCTCATCTGGAACTAGCGCCGAGGCGTCGGGAGGGCTACTCCGCCGCGGGGATCCGGAGCAGGCCCGGACCCTCGACCGTCGTGTCGCCGAGCTGCTCGCCGACGGCGAAGTTGAGGGCGAGCAGGTCACCCTCGTACTGGCCGGTGCCGAACTTCACGGTCGACACGTAGTCGAGGCCATCCTCGTCGGCGGCGACGAGGGTGACCACCTGGTCGTCCTTGTCGACCCGCACGATCTGGCTCTGGCCGATGCTCGCGACGTACAGGTTGCCGGCGTCGTCGAAGGTGATCCCGTCGGCCCCGCCCAGCTGTGGGTCCTCGGCGTACACGGACGGGGTCCCGGGTGTGGCGTCGTCACCGACGGGGATCGCGACGATCTGCCCCCGCTCGGTGTTCGACACGTAGAGGGTGTCGTCCCGACGCGTGATCCCGTTCGCTCCCACCGGTGCCGGCAGCGGCGACTCACCGGTGCCGCCGAGGATGGGTCCGGCGAACCAACGCTCGACCTGGTCGCCGGCGATGCGCCAGACCGCGCCGGTGTTGGCGCCAGACTCGTCGGGGCCCTCCACGGAGGAGGCGACCCAGATCGTCCCCTCGTCGTCGACCTCGACGTCGTTCGCGAACCCGATGGCCTCCGTGCCTGGGATGCGCTCTCCCTCCCCGCCGGCCTTGGGGATCCGCCAGACGCCACCCGACGTCGCCGACTGCACCGCCACCACCACGTCGTCGCCGTCGATCGCGATGCCGAGCGGGCCGAAGTCCTGCTCCCCGATCGGGATCGACCCCACGTCCTCCGTCGTCGTCTCGCCGTCCCGGACCCGCACCACCTTCCCGAGGGGCGAGAGGGTGATGTACAGGTCCCCGGACTCGTCCACGGCCAGGCCCTCGGAGTTCTCCCGGGCCGCGATGTCGAAGCCGATGATCTCCTCGACGGTCCCGGTGGCCAGCTCGGCCTCGACCGGGCCGGTCGGCGCCTCCACCTCCGCCGAGTCGTCGTCGTCACCGCAGGCTGCGGTCGCGAGGACCACCGCCACGACGGGGAGCGCTACCAGACGACGAGGTCCCATGACGATCTCCTGGGCCGGCGTTCGAAGCGCCACGACGGTACCTGCTCGTCTCGGCCCCTGCCCGGGGTGCGACGCTCTGCGGGTGCGTGGTGGCGTCCCGACGGACACGAGGGCCTGGGTGGAGGAGCAGGTCGGCGGACGGGTGGTGCGCGCCGACCGGTTGCGAGGCGGGATCACCTCGTCGGTCCATGCCCTGTCGCTCGAGCTGCCGGGCGGGGCGCGGACCAGCGTCGTCCTGCGCCGCTGGACCGACGCGGCGTCTCCCGATCATGCGGACGCGCTGGCCCGGGAGTCCCGGGCCCTCCGCCTGCTCGAGCCGACTCCGGTCCCGGCGCCGGCGCTGCTCGGCATCAGTGAAGGGGCGGAGACCGACGGGACCCCCGCGCTGCTCATGCGCCGGGTCCCCGGCCGGATGGACCTCTCGCCGCGAGATCCGTCCGGTTGGGTCGGCCAGATGGCCGCGGCCCTTGCCGAGGTCCAGTCGCTTGCGTTCGACTTCCCCGTGTACGAGCCGATGCCGAGGCCCGTCCCGGACGAGGATCTCCCATGGTGGACGACGCCCGCCGTCTGGCGGGCCGCGCTCGAGGCGCTCCAGTCGCCTGCCCCCGCCACCCCGCGGTGCTTCACGCATGGCGACTTCCAGCACTACAACCTGCTCTGGTCCCGACGCCGGCTCACCGGCGTCGTCGACTGGGTGGAGTCAGCGGTCAGCGCGCCCGACCACGACGTCGGGCACTGTCGCCTGAACCTGACGATCCTGTTCGGCTGGGAGCGAGCCGAGCTGTTCCGCCAGGCCTACGAGGCCGAGGCCGGCCGACGGTGCGAACCGTGGTGGGACCTCCACCGACTGACCGCGTACGACCCGGACTGGCAGCGCTTCATCCCGATCCAGGTCGCGGGGCGCATCCCGGTCGACGTCGGAGCGATGACCCGCCGCGTCGAGGAAGGCCTCACCGCCGCCCTCGCCCGCCTCTAGCTCTCGCGCTTCTCCTTGATCTTGGCGGCCTTACCGACGCGATCTCGGAGGTAGTAGAGCTTGGCCCGGCGGACGTCACCGCGGGAGACGACCTCGATCTTCGCGACCGAGGGCGTGTGCACGGGGAAGGTGCGCTCGACGCCGACGCCGTAGCTCACCTTGCGGACGGTGAAGGTCTCGCGGAGGCCGTCGCCCTGACGGGCGATGACGTGGCCCTGGAAGACCTGCACCCGCTCCTTCGTGCCCTCGACCACGCGCACGTGCACCTTGAGGGTGTCGCCCGGGCCGAAGTCCGGGATGTCGGTCCGCAGGTGCTGCTGGTCGACGAGGTCGGTGGGCTGCATGGCGATCGCTCCGTGGGCGCTGCACACTCGGTGCGGCTGCGTCTCTGGGGAACGCCAAGGATAGGCAGCGCCCTCGCTACAGGTCGAACTCGGCCAGCAGCGCCTCGTCCTCCGGCGAGAGCCCCCCGCGGGCGGCCAGCAGGTCGGGCCG
>DATFFY010000242.1:0-5773 GCA_035249805.1 Acidimicrobiales bacterium
GACCCGCCCGTGCCCGAGCTGCCGCGGGGGCGCGACGAGCCGGAGCCGGTGCAGCCGGCTCGCGAGGTGGACGTACCGGCGGCCGACGACGACATCGAGGTCGTCGAGGTCCGGACGCCGCTCACGATCATCATCTGGTCGGCGGCCGCGGTCCTGGCCGGCCTCTTGGTCGTCCCCGCGCGCCTGGTGGAACCGTTCGCCATCGCCGCACTCCCCCGTGCTCGCCCGCCGAGATCCTGGCAGGGAACGATCCGGAGCGCACGGAATTCCCGGAAGCGCCGGGGGCGGAGCACCCCTTCCGTCTACGGAGCCCGCCCCCAGGGCAGGAACGCCGAGATGACCGTCGTGCCGGAGCTCCTCGACGACCAGCTCCACCTGCCCGGGCTCTTCGACGACCCGCCCGTGCCCGAGCTGCCGCGGGGGCGCGACGAGCCGGAGCCGGTGCAGCCGGCTCGCGAGGTGGACGTACCGGCGGCCGACGACGACATCGAGGTCGTCGAGGTCCGGACGCCGCTCACGATCATCGTCTGGTCGGCGGCCGCGGTCCTGGCCGGCCTCGGGACGATCACCGTCATGCTCGTGCTGGGGCCCGTCTTCGGCACCGTCGCCCTCGTCGCGGCGATCGTCGCCGTCCTGCGCCGCTACCAGCACGCCCCCGACGACCCCGAGGACCGCTAGACGACCCACGCCTCCAAGCGTACACTTGGATCACCCAAGCGATCGGTTGGAGCACGCATGGTCGACGCCACCCGGGATCGGATCGTCACGGAGGCGCTGCGCCTCTTCGCCGTCCGGGGGTACGCCGGCACCTCCATCGGGTCGATCGAGGAGGCCGCCGGGCTGTCGCCCGGGTCGGGGTCGCTCTACACGCACTTCGACTCGAAGGAGGCGGTGCTGGCCGCGGCGGTCGATCGAGCGGTCGACCTCGCGGAGACCGGCTTCGAGATCGCGCCGATGCTGCCGCTCGGCGACCTGCGGTCCGAGCTCACCCTGATGGCGCGGGGATCGCTCCTCCTCCTGGGCACGTGGGGCGACCTCATCCGCGTGATGCTGAAGGAATCCGACCAGTTCCCCGCCGTGATGGCGGACGCTCGGGCCCGGCTCTTCGACGGGTCGTACCGCTTCTTCGCCGACTGGCTGGCGGCCAAGTCGAAGAGCGGTGAGCTGCCCGACACCGACCACGAGGCCATCGCCATCGTCGCCCTCGGGAGCATCGAGGCGTACTGGGTGATGTGCAACGTGTACGACAACCGGCCGTTCGGCGTGGACGACGACCGGTTCGTCGAGCAGTGGGTGACGTCGCTCCTCCGAGCACTCGGAGCCCGGTGATGCTGACCGAGCTCCGGCTGGACGACCCCGCGCTGATCGCCGATCCGTACCCGTACTACGCCTGGCTGCGCGACGACGCGCCCGTGCACAGGTGTGCGCAGCCCGACGTCTGGCTGGTCAGCCGCCACGACGACGTCGTCGCCGTCCTGCGCGACCCCCGGCGGTTCGCATCGGACGTCCTGCGGGTGACCGGCTCGATCCAGGGCAGCCCCTTCAACCCCGCGTTGCGGGTCCCGCCCGTCGTCGCCCGGGCGGTGGCCCGCAACACCTGGCTGCGCGTCCTGCTCACCAGCGACCCGCCCGAGCACACCGTCCTCCGGCGCAAGGTGAGCCGCGCGTTCACCCCTCGGATGATGACGACCTGGGAGCAGCGCATCCGCGTCATCGCGGACGAGCAGGTCGCCGCCCTCGTGCGGGCGGCGGCGGGCGGTCCGGTCGACCTCGTGACCGGGGTCGCCTCGCCCCTCCCGACCCGGGTGATCGCGGAGATGATGGCCATCCCGCCCCGGCGCCAGGCCGACTTCAAGCGCTGGTCCGACTGGCTCGTCGGTGGGCTCCTCACCGGTGGCAGCGTGCCGAGGCTGCTCGCGGCCGCGGCCGAGATCAGCCTGTTCTTCGCCCGCACCGTGCGGGTGCGGAGGCGTCGCCCGGGCGACGACCTGGTCAGCCTGCTCGTGGCGGGCGACGAGGACGAGGCCCTCAGCTCGGCGGAGCTCGTCGCGTTCTGCGTCCTCCTGCTCGTCGCCGGCAACGAGACGACGACGAACCTCATCTCGAACGCGGTGCTCGCCCTCGATGCCCGACCCGAGGTGCGCCGCCGCCTCGTCGCCGACCCCTCACTGGCGGCTCGGGTCGTGGAGGAGACGCTCCGGTACGACGGACCGGGTCAGGGCCTCATCCGGGCGACGACGGGTGACGTGGAGATCGCGGGGGTGAACATCCCCGCCCGGTCGCTCGTCATGCCCCTCATCGGATCCGCCAACCGCGACCCCCGTCGCTGGAGCGAGCCGGATCGCTTCGACATCGACCGTCAGGGCATGGACCACCTCGCCTTCGGCACCGGGCTGCACTACTGCCTCGGTCAGGCCCTCGCCCGGCTCGAGGCGCGGATCGTCCTGGAGACGCTGTTCCGTGCCGCGCCGGGCCTCCGCGTCGCCGGCGAGCCCGACCGCATCCCGAGCCCGGTCCTCCGCGGCCTGCGCCGGCTCCCGGTGCGCGTCAGCGGGTGATCCGGCGCCACCGCGCCGTGGCCGAGGTGAGCACCCCGCCGTCGGGGTCGCGGATCTCGCCGAGGGCGTGGTAGTCGCGGTCCTCCACCCGCAGCACCTCGCCCCGCAGAACGAGCTCGGCGCCCACGAGCACCGGCCTCCGGTAGCGGAGGTCGAACTCGACCGTCACCACCGGGTCCGTCCACGGGTCGCGCTCCGGGCGCCCATCGGTGGCGTGGGCGTGGACGGCGAACCCGATCGCCTCGTCGAGCAGCGCCGCCTGCACGCCCCCGTGGACCACCCCCGGCGCGCCGCACGTGTGGGGAGCTGCCGTGTACCGCCCCTCCACCGTCCCCGGCCCGACGTGGGTGAACCGGACCTGCAGCCCGCGCTCGTTGTGCGGGCTGCACCCGAAGCACAGGTTGTCCGGATCGTCGAACACGATCTCCTGTCCCACCACCATGGCCGGGGATCCTCGCCGCCCCGCCGCTGCGCCGCCAACCCGGTTCGGGGGTCCCGGTGGGTCGCCCCTACGATGGCCGTCCTATGGCCAGGCTCACGCGGGAGGACGTCGCCCACGTCGCGCGGCTGGCGCGGCTGTCGCTGACGGACGAGGAGCTGGACCTGTTCACGCCGCAGCTGGCGGCGATCCTCGACCACGCGGCCGACGTCGAGGCGCTGGACCTCGGTGACGTCCCGCCGACGTCGCACCCCTATCCGCTGGCCAACGTGCTGCGCCCCGATGTGGTCCGGATCGCGGGCATCCGCGACGCCGTGCTGGCCGAGGCCCCGGCCGCGGAGGACGGGATGTTCCGGGTCCCGCCGGTCCTGGGCGAGGCACCGTGACCGGCGAGACCGCCCTCGAGATCGCGGCGGCCGTCCGAGCGGGAGAGCGGTCCGCCCGCTCCGTGGTGGAGGAGCACCTGGCCCGCATCGACGCGCGCGAGCCGGAGCTGCACGCCTTCAACCTCGTGACCGCCGACGAGGCCCTCGCCACCGCCGACGAGGTGGACCGCACCGTTGCCGCCGGCGGTGATCCCGGTCCGCTGGCCGGGGTGCCCGTGGCGCTCAAGGACAACCTCTGCACCACCGGGATCCCGACCACGTGCAGCTCGAAGATCCTCGCTGGGTGGAGGCCGCCGTACGACGCGACGGTGGTCGAGCGCCTCCGCGCCGCGGGCGCGATCGCCGTCGGCAAGACCAACCTCGACGAGTTCGCGATGGGGTCCTCGACCGAGAACTCCGCCTTCGGGCCGACCCTGAACCCGCACGACACCAGCCGCGTGCCGGGCGGCTCCTCGGGCGGGAGCGCGGCGGCGGTGGCCGCCGGGTTCGCACCGCTCGCCCTGGGCTCCGACACGGGCGGCTCGATCCGCCAACCCGCGGCGCTGTGCGGCGTGGTCGGGGTCAAGCCGACCTACGGCCTCGTGTCCCGCTACGGGCTGGTCGCCTTCGCCTCGAGCCTCGACCAGATCGGACCGTTCGCCGCGACGGTCGCCGACGCCGCGCTGCTCCTCGAGGTCATCAGCGGCCACGACCCGGCCGACTCGACGTCGATCCCCGAGCCCGCGCCGTCGCTCCGCCCGCACCTCGACGAGGGGGTCGAAGGGCTGCGGGTGGGCGTCGTGCAGGAGCTGCTGGGCGCCGAGGGCATCGCCGGCGACGTCGCCGCCCGGGCTCGCGCTGCGGCGGAGGCGCTCGAGGCGGCCGGCGCCAAGGTCGAGGAGGTGTCGGTCCCGGCCGTGATCTACGGGCTGTCCGCGTACTACCTGATCGCGCCGGCCGAGGCCTCGAGCAACCTCGCTCGGTACGACGGCGTGCGCTACGGCCTCCGGGTCGACGCCCCGACGACCGGGGAGATGTACGACCGCACCCGCACCGCCGGGTTCGGCCCGGAGGTCGAGCGCCGCATCATGCTCGGCACCTACGCCCTGTCGGCCGGCTACTACGACGCGTACTACGGCAAGGCCCAGAAGGTCCGCACGCTGATCATCCGGGACTTCGAGGCCGCCTACGACCGGTGCGACGTGCTGCTGTCGCCCACGTCGCCCACCACCGCCTTCGAGCTCGGCGCGAAGGGCGACCCGCTGGCCATGTACCTCAACGACGTGTGCACGATCCCGTCGAACCTCGCCGGCCACCCGGCCATGTCCGTGCCGTACGGCACGGGCGACGACGGCCTGCCGGTCGGCATCCAGGTGATGGCGCCGGCCCTGCAGGAGGCCACCATGCTGCGGGTCGCCGCCGCGCTGGAGCGGAGCGGGGCATGACCGCCACCGAGGCCACCGCGAGCGCCGTGCTCCCGGACGGCTGGGAGATGGTGATCGGGCTCGAGGTCCACTGCGAGCTCCACACCGCGACCAAGCTGTTCTGCTCCTGCGCCAACCAGTTCGGCGACGAGCCGAACGCCAACACCTGCCCGACGTGCCTCGGCCTGCCGGGCTCGCTGCCGGTGCTCAACGAGCAGGCCGTGGAGCTGGCCATGCGCCTCGGCCGGGCCCTGCAGTGCGAGGTGCGGCGGTCCGTCTTCGCGCGGAAGAACTACTTCTATCCGGACCAGGCGAAGGACTACCAGGTCTCCCAGTACGACCTGCCCACCAACCTCGACGGCCACCTCGAGCTGCCCTCGGGGCTGCGGGTCGGCATCACTCGCGCCCACATCGAGGAGGACACGGGGAAGCTCACCCACGTCGGAGGCGGCGGCCGGATCCACGACGCCGGGTACAGCCTCGTCGACTACAACCGCTCCGGGGTGCCGCTCGTGGAGATCGTGTCGGAGCCCGACCTCCGCAGCTCGGAGCAGGCGAAGGAGTACGTCGCCGAGCTCCGCTTCATCCTGCTCGCCACGGGCGCGTCCGACGCCAAGATGGAGGAGGGCTCCATGCGGGTCGACGCGAACGTCTCGGTCCATCGCGTCGGGGAGCCCTGGGGCACGCGCTGCGAGATCAAGAACCTCAACTCGCTCCGCTCGCTCGGGCGGGCCATCGATCACGAGGCCCTGCGCCAGGTCGACCTGCTCACGAGCGGCGAGACGGTGCGACAGGAGACCCGGCACTGGGACGAGGCGTCGGGTCGCACCGGCACGCTGCGGGTGAAGGAGGACGCGGACGACTACCGGTACTTCCCCGAGCCGGACCTCGTGCCCCTCGACCCCACGCCGGACGACATCGCCCGCATCGACGCCGCGCTGCCGGTCCTGCCCGCCGCGCGCCGCGCCGCGCTGGCCGAGGCCGCCG
>DATFFY010000243.1:0-20971 GCA_035249805.1 Acidimicrobiales bacterium
GCCGAGGATGCCGTCGCCGAGGGGCTTCACCAGGCGCCCCGAGCGCTGCCGCAGCTCGGCGCGAGCGACGTCGTGCAGCTGACGGGCGGCGCGGTGCGCGGCATCGTCGCCGTGGACCTCGGTGAACGCCACGAAGCCCACGAGGTCGAGCATCACGACGGTCACCTGCACGGCCTGCCCGGGTCCGAGGTCGAAGGCGGCCTGCTCGCCGAGCGGCGTCAGCGCGAACGCGTAGCCGCCTTCGCGACGCAGCCAGACGTGGCCCGAGCCCTCGAGGCGGAGCAGCGAGGAGAGGACCGTGCCGGGCCGGGCCCGCAGCCCGCTCCGCTCCAGGCTCTGCACCAGCTCGGCCGGCTCCATCGGGGCTTCCTCGGTCGTCCCGGCGAGGGCGAACAGCAGGTCGAGGGGCTTCGGCCGGGGCATGAGAGATTCATAACGTAGTACTACGTTCTTGGCAAGACGTAGTACTACGTTACGAGCATGGCCGGGTGGCTCGGCTAGAACTCGGGGCGGCTTCCCGTCGGGTGCGGGAGCGGGGCTGGCCGCCGACGGCGGGACGACCAGCAGACGGGCACACACCCAGGAGGGGAAGCACCTTGAGGAACAAGCGATGGACGGCCGCGGTCGCGGCGGCGGTGGCGTTGGGGCTCGTGGCCGCGGGCTGCGGTGACGACGACGACGCGGACGAGGCCACGACCACCACGGCGGCGGAGGCGGCGGGCGACATCGATCCCGAGTTCGCCGAGTACTGCGAGATCGCCATCGAGCTGGACGAGCAGGAGGACTTCCCGAGTCCCGAGCAGCTCGAGACGATCCGGGACCGCGCGCCCGAGGAGATCGAGGAGGAGATCGGCTTCGTCGTCGACACGTTCCTGGCCGCGGGTGACGACCCGTTCGCCGCCTTCGACGCCCCGGGCATGGAAGAGGCCTTCGAGCCGATCGAGGCCTTCGACGCGGAGCACTGCGGCATCGACAGCGAGGACGACGAGCCGGACCAGGACCCGTCGGTCACCGCGCTCGACCCGGAGGCGGCCCGCGTCGACGTCACCGCGACCGACTACGCCTTCGCCCTCGATCCGGCCGCACCGGCTGCGGGCAGGACGTCGTTCGTCATGACGAACGAGGGCGAGGAGCGCCACGTCATGCTCGTGTTCCGCTTCGCCGAGGGCGCCACCATGGACCAGGTCCTGGCGTCCGAGGGCGAGGAGGGCGCCGAGGAGGAGTACGAGTCGGACTTCGCCGCCGCCGGTGAGGAGGCCGTCCTGACCGCGGACCTCGGCGCCGGCGAGTGGGGGATGATCTGCTTCGTCCCCGACGCCGAGGGCACACCGCACTACGAGCTCGGCATGCAGGAGTCCTTCACGGTCGCCTAGGCGACCGGCGCTCCCGAGCCGGCCCGGCCGATTTCGTGCCATACTACTGACACGAAATCGGCCGGGCGGCGGAGCACCCGGGGGAGGGGCGCGTGAGCGATCCGAAGTACGACCCGTACGACGTCATGATCAACGCGGACCCGTACCCCGCGTGGCGCCGGCTGCGGGACGAGGCGCCGCTGTACCACGACGCGGAGCACGACTTCTACGCGCTGAGCCGCCACGACGACGTGGAGCGCGCGCTGGTGAGCTGGGAGACGTTCTCCTCGGCCAAGGGCGCGATCGTCGAGGTCATCCAGGCGGGCATGCAGTTCCCGCCCGGCATCCTCCTCTTCGAGGATCCGCCGATCCACACCGTGCACCGGGGCCTGCTCTCGCGGGTGTTCACCCCGCGGAAGATGCACGCCCTGGAGCCCCAGATCCGGGCCTTCTGCGCGCAGAGCCTCGACCCGCTGGTGGGCGCCGACGAGATCGACTTCATCGCCGACCTGGGGGCCCAGATGCCGATGAAGGTCATCGGCATGCTCCTCGGCATCCCCGAGGAGGACCAGGCCGCCATCCGCGACCAGGCCGACCGCAACCTGCGGGTCGAGGAGGGCAAGAAGATGCACATGGGGGAGGAGAAGCTCGACATCGGCAGTGACTCCTTCGCCGAGTACATCGAGTGGCGGTCGAAGCACCCCTCCGACGACCTGATGACCGAGCTGCTCACGGCCGAGTTCGAGGACGAGACCGGCACGGTCCGGACGCTCACGCGCGAGGAGGTGCTCACCTACGTGGCGGTCGTCGCCGGCGCCGGCAACGAGACCACGACCCGCCTGATCGGCTGGGCGGGCAAGGTGCTCTCCGACTTCCCGGACGAGCGGAAGCTCCTCGCCGAGGACCCGTCCCTCATCCCGGGCGCCATCGAGGAGCTCCTCCGCTTCGAGCCGCCCGCACCCCACGTGGCCCGGAGCGTCACCAGCGACGTGGAGTACTACGGGCAGACGGTGCCCGCGGGCAGCGTGATGCTGATGCTGATGGGCTCGGCCAACCGCGACGACCGGAAGTACCCGGACGGCGACAGCTTCCAGGCCCGGCGCGAGGTGAAGGGCCACCTCTCGTTCGGGTTCGGCCTCCACTTCTGCCTCGGCGCCGCGCTCGCCCGCCTCGAGGGTCGCGTCGCGCTCGAGGAGGTGCTCGAGCGGTTCCCGGCGTGGACCGTGGACACCTCCCGGGCCCGGCTCTCGCCGACCTCCACGGTGCGAGGGTGGGAGACCCTGCCGGCGTCGGTCGGCTAGCTCGGCCGCTCGCCGCGGGCGACCGCCCCCTCCACGAGCCCGATCATCCAGGTGATCACCTGCGTGACCTCGTCCTCGGAGAGGTGCCAGGCCGCTCGCATCCGCTCGTAGGTCGGCACGCTCCAGAACACGTCGAGCATCGCGGCCGCCAGCACGCGCTCCCGCTCCGACCAGTCCTTGGTGCGGGCCTCGAGGGCGCTGAGCAGGGCGGCCCGGCGGCGCTGGTCCAGGGCCGCGAAGCTCGGGTCGGTGACGACCCGGGGCTCGACGGCGAAGGTCGACAGGTAGGAGATGACCTGGGCGGTGAGGCCGGCGAAGTCGTGCAGGTCGAGCCCGTCGACCGACACGCCGGCCTCCTCCTCGAGCCGGGCGAGGATCGCGTCGTGGAGGTCGCGCTCGGTCGCGAAGTGGCGGTACACCGTCCGCTCGTTCACGCCCGCTCGTGCGGCGACCGCCCGCACCGTCAGCTCCCGCCAGTTCCAGCTCCGGTAGGAGTGCACCAGCTCGGCGCCGGCCTGCACGATCCGGGCGCGGGTCTCCGCGGCGCGCTGCTGCCGGACGGGGCTGTTGTACGGGCGGGGGGACGTGCTCACGCAGCCGCCTTCGTAGCCGACGAGCCCGCCCCTTGCGCTTCCCAGGTGTTTCGACGTCAAATGAAACCGTGACCGAGCTGGAGACGGCCAACTTCTTCCGGGACCGCGCCGTCCAGGACGACCCGTACCCGTACTTCGACGCGGTCCGGACCAGGAGCCCGGTGTGGCAGGAGCCCCACTTCGGCGTGTTCCTGGTGACCGGCCACGACGAGGCCCTGTCCGTCTACAACGACGCGGCCCGCTTCTCGTCCTGCAACGTGGTGAGCGGGCCGTTCATGCCGTTCCCCGAGCCCTTCGAGGGCGACGACGTCACCGACGTCATCGAGCGCCACCGCGAGCTCCTGCCGTTCAGCGACCAGCTCCCGTCGTTCGACCCGCCCAAGCACGCCGACCACCGAGCCCTCATGATGCGGCTCCTCACGCCCGGACGGCTGCGCGAGAACGAGGCCTTCATGGCGCGGTACTCCGAGCGCCTGCTCGAGCAGCTGATCGCCAGGGGTCGCTGCGACGTCGTCGAGGACTACGCGAAGCCCTTCGCGCTGCTGGTGGTGGCCGAGCTGGAGGGCGTGCCGGAGGAGGACCACGCGCAGTTCGCCGAGGGCTTCGGCAAGGTCAGCGAGGGGATGCAGCACAAGCCCCTCGAGTTCCTCTACGAGCAGTTCTCCGCCTACATCGAGGACCGACGGCGCGCGCCCCGCGACGACATCATGACGAAGATGGCCACGGCCACCTTCCCGGACGGGTCCACCCCCGACGTGCGGGACGTCGCGCTGCTCGCCGCCAACCTGTTCACCGGTGGGCAGGAGACGACGGTCCGCCTGCTCTCGTTCTCCCTGCGGCTCCTCGCGGAGCGACCGGACCTGCAGGAGCGCCTGCGCGCCGACCGGGACCTCGTCCCGAACTTCATCGAGGAGATGCTGCGCTACGAGAGCCCGCTGCGGGCCCAGTTCCGGATGGCCAAGGTGCGCACGACCGTCGCCGGGGTCGACATCCCGGCGGGGAGCACGATGCTGCTCCTTCCCGGCGCCGCGAACCGCGACCCGCGGAAGTTCACCGATCCGGGCACGTTCGACCCGGCGCGGGAGAACGCGATCTACCACCTCGCGTTCGGCCACGGCATCCACCACTGCGCCGGCGCCCACCTGGCCCGGGCCGAGGGACGGGTCACGATCGACCGCCTCCTCGACCTCACCTCGAGCTTCGCGATCTCCGAGGAGGCCCACGGCCCCGCCGACGCCCGCCGCTGGGACTACCTCCCGACCTACTTCCTGCGCGGCCTGGAGCGCCTCGAGCTGGAGCTCACCCCCGCCTAGCCCGGAGTCGTAGGACCCCCGATCGAACTCGCGACCGACGCCGCACGGAACTGTGTGTCAGGCGTCGCGAGTTCGGCTCATCAGGAGCTTGAGCTGGCCGGCCGGGGGGCCGGCGGTCGTGCCGCCGTCGACCGGGAGCACGATGCCGGTGATCTGCGCGGACCGGTCGCCGGCCAGGAAGAGCGCGGCCTCGGCCACGTCCGCGGGCAGGCCCTCGCGGGGGAGGGGCTGGGTCAGCTCCCGCACCGCGTCCATGTCGTAGGTCGTCATCGCGGTGCGGATCTGGCCCGGCACCAGGCAGTTGACCCGGATGCCGTACTGGGCGACGTCGAGGGCGATCGACCGGCTGGCGTGGATCACCGCGGCCTTCGCGGCCCGGTAGGTGACGAGCGCGGCGCCCGCGTCGAGGCCGGCGGTGGAGGAGACGTTGACGATCGAGCCGCCGCCGTGCTCCTTCATGTGCCGGGCCGCCCGCTGGCAGCCGAGGAGCACGCCCAGCACGTCGATGTCCATCACCCGGCGGAAGTCGGTGAGGTCGTCGTGGAGGAAGCGGGCCATGGCACTGCCGACGCCGGCGTTGTTCACCATGACGTGCAGCCCGCCGAAGCGCTCGACCGTCGTGTCGACGAGCGCCTGCACCTGGTCGGCGTCGGTGACGTCGGTCTGTTGGAAGGCGGCGACGTCCCCCAGCCCGGCCACGACGGCCGTGCCGGCGTCGGCGTCGATGTCCGCGACGACGACCCGGGCGCCCTCCTCGGCGAACCGCTCGACCATCGCCCGGCCGAGGCCGGCAGCCCCGCCCGTGACGACCGCGACCTTGCCGGCCAGCTCGTCAGCCATCCACCGATCCTGTCCGAGTCACGGCGTGGCGCGCCGCGAGGTACCCGAAGACCATCGTGTTGGCGATGCTCGCCCCCGGCCCGAGGTAGTGGCGGCCCATGACGGTGGCGGTGCTGTTGCCGGTGGCGTAGAGACCCTCGATGGGCCGGTCGTGCTGGTCGAGCACGCGGGCGTGCTCGTCGGTGACGAGGCCCCCGCACGTGCCGATGTCGCCGGGCAGCACCTCGCAGGCGTAGTACGGAGGCTCGTCGATGGGGCCCAGGCACGGGTGGACCCTGCGGTTGGGATCGCCCAGCGAACGGTTGTACGCGGACTCGCCGCGGCCGTAGTCGGGGTCGACCCCGTTGCGGGCGTGCTCGTTGAAGCGGTCCACGGTCTCGGCGAGCCCGCCGGCGTCGATGCCGCACAGCTCGGCGAGCTCCGCCAGGGTCGCGGCCCGCTGCAGCTTCCCGCTCTCGAGCATCTCCTTCGGGAAGTACCCGGGGCGCGAGCGCACGTGGGCGTACCGCTTGCGGTAGCGATCGTCGAAGATCAGCCAGCAGGGCACGGCCCGGCTCGTCTTGTCCCGCGCGTACATGGCCTTGCCCACCTCCATGTACGAGTTCGACTCGTTCACGAACCGTCGCCCGGCCCCGTCCACGTAGATCGTGCGCGGCCGCTGGCGGGCCTGGTCCAGCGTCGACTGGCCGAAGCGGCCGGTGCGCGGCGACGGCAGCCACCACGCCTCGTCCATCAGCGCGGTCTGCGCGCCCAGCGCCATCGCGGTCTGGATGGCCTCCCCGGTGTCGCCGGGGTTGGACATCGACCACTTGCCCTCGTTCGGCTGGTCGCCCCCGTACCGCTGGCGCATCTCGCGGTTGTGGGCGAAGCCGCCGGCCGAGATCAGCACCCCCCGCCGGGCCTGGACCGACACGGGGACGCCGTCGCGCACCGTTCGCACCCCGGCGACGCGCCCATCCTCCACGATGAGGTCCTCGAGCGGAGCGCCGGTCCAGACGGGGATCCCCCGGTCGACGGCGACCTTCAGCAGCTGGCCGATGAGTGAGGCGCCGTTCGTGAGCAGCACCTGCCGGCGGGCCTTCGCGGCGAGGGTGCGGAGCACCACCCGGGCCGAGGTCGCGAAGGCTCGGGCGCTCCGGTTGTAGTTCGACAGGTACCGGGCCTCGTTGGTCATCACGGCCATCCCGAGGCTCTGCGCGAGCCCGGGCTGCAGCTTCGGCAGCCACGACCCGAGCTCCCGCCCGTCCCACGGCACCGGCTCGATGCCGCGGCCGACGTCGTGGCCGCCCTTGAGGTTGGAGTAGTAGTCGCTGTAGCCGGGGCAGGTCACGAAGCGCACGCCGAGCTGCTGGAGGAACGTCGTCATCTCCGGGCCGGCGGTGAGGAACGCGTGCCGCCGTGCGGTCGACGAGCACGGCCCGACGTCGCCGACCACCGTCTCGAAGTGGGCCATGGCGTCCTCGTACGAGTCCGGGATGCCCTCGGCCTGCATCAGCGGGTTGTCGGGGATCCAGACGATGCCCCCGGACATGCACGTCGACCCGCCGATCAGGGCCTGCTTCTCGAGGACGAGCACCTCGGCGCCGGCGTCGGCGGCCGCCAGCGCGGCGACCATGCCCCCGCCGCCGGACCCGGCGATCACGAAGTCCACGGTGACGTCCCCCACGTTGACAGATACTACGACATCAAAGTAAATAGGGGAACAAGCAAACCCTCGAGGGGGACGAACCCATGGCCACGCTCACCTATCCCCGCGAGGGGTTCGGGGCCCCGAAGGACCGTCGAGGCTCGGCCACCGGTGACGTCGGCCTACCAGCCGGCACGCAGGTGTTCTCGGCCGACGACCACATCTCGCTGTCCGAGGACATCTTCTTCGAGCGGTTCCCGGCGTCGCTCAAGGACCAGGCCCCGCGGGTGGTCTACGACGACGGGGCGTGGACCCTCGCGATCGGCGGGAAGGGCTTCCTCCCTCGGGAGTTCACCGCCGTCCTGATGCAGTACGACCCGTTGGAGGGCGCCGGCACCGACGACGTCGACGCCCGCCTCCGCCAGCTCGAGTCCGACGGCATCCACCGCGAGCTGGCCTTCCCCAACGCGCTGCTCGGGCTCATGGGCTGGCCCGACAAGGAGATCCGCGAGCTGTGCTTCCGGATCTACAACGAGCACATCGCCGAGCTCCAGGAGCAGTCGAACGGCCGCTTCTACGGCGTCGGCATCGCCAACTGGTGGGACGCCGACGGGTGCCGCCGCACGCTGGCCGAGATGAAGGCGCTCGGGCTCACCACGTTCTGGCTGCCCCTGAAGCCGGGCGCGGGCGAGGACGGGAAGCCGATCGACTACAACAGCCCGACGATGGACCCCCTGTGGGAGGCCATCGAGGAGAGCGGGCTGCCGGTCGCGCACCACATCGGCGAGGCCCCGCTGTCATCGCCCTGTCGTGACAACAGCGTGCTCGTGGGGATGGTGCACAACGTGGCGCCGTTCCGCGAGATGTTCGGGCGCTACGTGTTCGGCGGGATCCTCGACCGCCATCCGGGGCTGCGCGTCGGCTGGTTCGAGGGGGGGATCAACTGGGTGCCCGCGGCGATCCAGGACGCCGAGCACCTCTACGCGTCGCTCCAGCACATGGCCGACCACGAGATCGACCACGACGTCGCCCACTACTGGGAGCACCACATGTACGCCTCGTTCATGGTCGACCCGCTCGGTCTCGAGCTGATCGACCGGATCGGTGTGGACCGGGTGATGTGGTCGGCGGACTACCCGCACAACGAGAGCACCTTCGGCTACTCCGAGGCGTCGCTGGCGAGCGTCGTCGCGGCCGTGGGCCCCGAGGACGCGGCGAAGGTCGTCAGCACGAACGTCCAGACGTTCCTGGGCCTGGAGGGGGCAGCGTGACCGACGAGGCGGACTGGATCCTCTACGAGAAGGACCCGGCGACGAAGATCGCCACCCTCACCCTCAACCGGCCCGACCACCTCAACGCGCCGACGATCGGCATGCGCCTCCGGTACGCGGAGCTGCTGCACCACGCGAACGTCGACGACGAGGTGAAGGTCCTCGTGATCCGCGGGGAGGGCGACGACTTCGGCACGGGCCAGGACCTCCCGGAGTTCATGGAGGCGGTCAACAGCGACGACGGCCTCCTGCGCGAGGTGCAGCTCGAGGACGAGGACGTCGTCTACCCGGGCCGCAAGAAGTTCCGCCACGGCGCGACCACCACCCAGGCGTGGTTCACCGACCCCCGCGGCGGGTGCCGCACCCTCCAGGAGTTCAAGAAGATCTCCATCGTCGAGGTGAAGGGCTACTGCTACGGCTGGCACTTCTACCAAGCGGGCGACGCCGACCTCGTCATCGCGTCGGACGACGCGCTCTTCGGCCACGCCGCCTTCCGCTATGCCGGCGCGGCCCCCCGCATGTGGTGGTGGGCGATGTCGATGGGGCTCCGCAAGTTCCAGGAGATGGTCTTCACCGGCCGCCCGTTCACCGCGGCCGAGATGGCCGAGTGCGGCTTCGTCAACAGCGTCGTCCCCCGGGATCAGCTCGAGGCCGAGGTCGCGAAGTACGCGACGGCCTGCGCCAACAACCGCTCGACGGACGTGGTCTTCATGCAGAAGACGTTCTTCGAGGTGATGAAGCAGTTCCAGGGCGAGTACCTGGGGAGCCTCGTCAGCGGCATCCTCGAGTCGATGACCGGCTACGGCCGGCCGGACGAGGACGAGCAGTCCACCGGCGACGCGATCGACAAGGGCCTGTCGAAGGCCGTGAAGGACTACGACAACCGGTTCCCGCCGGAGTGGCGGCTGAGCAAGAAGGGTCGCGCCGCGACGGAATGAGCGCGCCCCTGTCCGACGTCCTCGTCGTCGACCTCTCGACCGGGATCGCCGGCGCCTACGGCACGAAGCTCCTCGCCGACGGCGGCGCGGAGGTCGTCAAGGTCGAGGCGCCGGAGGGCGACCCCCTGCGCCGGTGGTCGGCGTCCGGCACCGCCATCGCCGACGGAGAGGACGGTCCGCTCTTCTCGTTCCTCTCCTCGTCCAAGCAGAGCGTCGTCGCCGACCCGGCCTCGGCCGAGGACCTCGGGCAGGTGGGGGAGCTGCTGGCGAGTGCTGACGCGGTGGTGTGGTCGCGCGGGTCGCGGCTGGCCGAGGTCGCCGCCCTCCGCCCCGACGCGCTGCGTCGCGACCACCCGCACCTCACGGTCACGTCGATCACGCCCTTCGGCCTGGACGGGCCCTGGAGCGACCGTCCCGCGACCGACCTCACGCTGCAGGCCTGGTCGGGCGGGATCGTCGGCCTCGGCCGCGGCGCCCCCCACCTCCCGCCCGTGGCCGTCGGCGGGCAGATCTCGGAGTGGCTCGCGGGGACCTACGCGGCCATCGGGACGCTGGTCTCCCTGGCGCGCGGCCGGCAGGGGGGGCCGGGCGAGCTCGTCGACCTCTCGGTGCTGGAGACCTTGGCCCTGTGCCTCACCTACCACCCGGTCACCTACGTCGACATGGTCGGGCGGCCCTTCCGGAAGGGCCGGTCGATCGTCACGCCGGGGGTGGAGACGACGAAGGACGGGCTCGTCGGCCTCGGCGTCGGCACGGGTCAGCAGTGGCTCGACTTCTGCGCCATGGTCGATCACCCCGAGTGGACCGAGGACCGCTCGCTCTTCGTCGACCGGACGCACCTGCGGCCGGACATCGCCGCCTGGGCGGCCGAGCGCACGACGGACGAGGTCCTCGAGCGGGCCCGGCTGTTCCGGATCCCGCACGCGCCGATCGGCAACGGCGCCACCATCCCGGACACCGACCACTTCCAGGCCCGCGGGTCGGTCGTGCGGAACCCGCGGGGCGGCTTCGGCGAGCCGGCCCCGCCGTACCGGTTCGACCCGCCCCTCCTCCGGGAGCCGGCCCCGGCCCCCCGCCTCGGCGAGCACGACCCGGCCCGAACCGGTCAGCATCGGCCACCGCCACCGGTGGCCGATGCTGACGAGTTCGATGGGGGGTTGCCGTTCGCGGGCCTGCGGGTCCTCGACCTCACGGCCTTCTGGGCCGGGCCGCTCTGCACCCACGTCCTCGCCCTGCTGGGGGCCGAGGTGCTGCACGTCGAGTCGACCGCCCGTCCCGACGGCACCCGCCTCCTCGCCGGCCTCAAGCCGTCCGAGCCCGACTGGTGGGAGCGCTCGGGCATCTTCTCCGGGCTGAACGCCGGCAAGAAGAGCGTCACGCTCGACCTGACCTCCGAGCGGGGCCGGGAGCTGCTCCGCGGGCTGCTGGCCACCTGTGACGTCGTCGTCGAGAACTACACGCCGCGCGTGCTCGAGCAGATCGGTCTCGACCTCGACACCGTCCGCCGGGCCCGGCCCGACGTGGTCCTGGTGCGCATGCCCGGCTTCGGCCTCGACGGCCCGTGGCGGGACGACCCGGCCTTCGCCTTCGTGATCGAGGACGCGGCCGGCCTGACGTGGCGGACCGGGCACCCGGACCAGAACCCGGTCTCGCCCTACTGCGTGGGCGATTCGAACGCAGGCCTGCACGCGCTCTGCGGGCTGCTCCTCGCGCTGGAGCACCGCCGGCGCACGGGAGAGGGCGTGCTCGTCGAGGCGGCCATGGTGGACGCCGCGCTCAACGTCGCGGCGGAGCAGCTCGTCGAGCACTCGGCCACCGGCACCCTGCTCGAGCGGGACGGGAACCGAGGCCCCGCCGCCGCCCCCCAGAACCTGTACCTCGCCGCCGACACGGACGACGAGGACGGGCGGGACACCTGGGTGGCCATCGCGGTCGCGAGCGACGAGCAGTGGGTCGCGCTGCGCGACGCGCTGGGGCGGCCGTACTGGGCGATGGACCCCGACCTGCTGGACGCCGCCGTCCGTCGGCTCGCCCACGACGCCCTCGACCGCCACCTGGCCGCGTGGTGCGCCGAGCGGACCGCAGCGGAGATCGTCGACACCCTGTGGGCCGCAGGGGTCCCCGTCGCCAGGGTGCTGCAGCCGCACGAGCAGCCGACGCTGCCGCAGCTCGAGGCCCGCGGCTTCTTCGAGGCCGTCGAGCACCCCGCCGCCGGGACGGCCCGCCACAGCACCCTGCCGATCCGGTTCTCCCGGGGACCGGACCGGTTCCACGTGCGACCCGCGCCGCGGCTCGGCGAGCACACCGAGGAGCTGCTGCGCGGCATCGGGTGCTCGGACGACGACCTCGCCCGGCTCGAGGCGGAGGGCGTGACCGGTCGCGTGCCGGACGCCGCGAGGCCCCGGGGCTAGCTAGGTTGCCGCGATGGCCCACCCGCTCGGCTACGACCCGGTCGAGGCGTCGCGCGATCGGTGGATCGAGCAGGGGTGGCGGGACAGCGCCGGCGGCATGGCCGCGGTGGTGTCGGTCATGCGGGCCGAGCAGATCTTCCTCCGACGGGCCACGGACATCCTGCGGCCCCTCGGCCTGACCTTCGCCCGCTACCAGGTGCTCGGGATGCTGCGCTGGACCGGCCCGCTGACCCTCGGCGCGGTGGGGCACCGCCTCTGGATCACGCCGGCGACGGTGACCAACGCGATCGACCGCCTCGAGGCCGCCGCGCTCTGCCGGCGGGTCGACCACCCGACCGACGCGCGGGCCACGCTCGTCGAGATCACGACGAAGGGCCGCCGCCTCTTCGACCGCGCCGTGGCCTCGCTGAACGAGGACCTGTTCGGAAGGGTCGAGCTGTCCGAGGAGGAGCTCGACCTCCTCGTCGGCCTCATCGGCAAGATCCGGAGCGCGGAAGGCGACGTCGTCGCCGAGCGTCAGCGGAGCGAGTAGAGCAGGAGACCTCATGTCCGTCCTCGTAGAGCAGCGCGGGGCCGTCCTCGTCGTCACGCTCGACCGCCCGGACCAGCGCAACGCGCTCGACGGGGCGACGATGTCCGGCATCGGCCGGGCCTTGTCCGACGCCGCCGACGACGCCTCGGTGGCCGCGGTCGTGCTGACCGGTGCGGGCGACAAGGCGTTCTGCGCCGGGATGGACCTGAAGGCCTTCGCGTCGGGCGGCACCCCGGGGGCGCAGGACGGCCCGGGCCTGGAGGTCCTCATGGGCGGCCGGTACGAGAAGCCCGTCGTGGGCGCGGCCAACGGCAGTGCGGTCGCCGGTGGCTTCGAGCTGCTCCTCGCGTGCGACCTGATCGTGGCCGCCGACCACGCCTCCTTCGGCATCCCCGAGGTCAGGCGGGGGCTGGTCGCCGCGGGAGGCGGGGTGCTCGAGCTCCCGCGCCGCGTCCCGCTCCCGCTGGCCCTGGAGCTCGGCCTGACCGGCGACCTCATCGACGCGCCCCGCGCCTACGCGGTGGGCCTCGTGAACCGCGTGGTGCCCGGTCCCGAGGTGCTCCCCGCGGCCATCGAGCTGGCCGAGGCGATCGCCGCGAACGCGCCCCTCGCCGTGCGGCTGACGAAGGAGCACATGCGGCGCGCCGCCGCGGGCGAGCTCGACGTCGCGGCCTATCAGGAGGGGGTGGGCCGCATCTTCTCCAGCGAGGACGCGGTGGAGGGCGCCACCGCGTTCGCGGAGCGTCGCCCCCCGGTGTGGAAGGGCCGCTGACCGGCGCTGCGGCCCTTGTTGGTAGAGCGCGGTTCCCCTAGTCTGCAAGTGGCATTTTCCGACCCTGAGGGGGAGCCAACGATGCGTCTCGAGGACATGGTGCTGGTGAGCGTCGACGACCACGTCGTCGAGCCGCCCCACCTCTTCGACGGCCGCCTGCCGGCCAAGTACGAGGACCTCGCCCCGAAGTTCATCACCCGGGCCGACGGCACGAACGCGTGGACCTACGAGGGCCAGGAGATGGGCAACGTCGCCCTCAACGCCGTGGCCGGTCGGCCCAAGGAGGAGTACGGCATCGAGCCCACGTCCTTCAACGAGCTGCGGGCCGGTTGCTACGACATCGACGAGCGGGTGAAGGACATGGACGCCAACGGCGTCCTCGGGTCGCTCTGCTTCCCCTCCTTCCCCCAGTTCTGCGGCCAGCTGTTCGCCCGCACCGAAGACAAGGACGTCGCCCTGGCGATGGTCCAGGCGTACAACGACTGGCACATCGACGAGTGGTGCGGCACGCACCCCGGCCGGTTCATCCCGTGCCCGCTCCCCGCGATCTGGGACCCGCAGGTCCTCGCCGCCGAGGTGCGTCGCACCGCGGCGAAGGGCGCCCGGGCCGTCACCTTCTCGGAGAACCCGTCGAAGCTCGGCTGGCCGAGCCTCCACGACGACTACTGGGACCCGTTCTGGCAGGCCTGCACGGACGAGCAGGTCGTCGTGTGCATGCACATCGGCTCGTCGTCGTCGCTGACGATCACCTCGCCGGACGCGCCGATCGACTGCATGATCACGCTGCCGCCGATCAACATCGTCCAGTGCGCGACGGACCTCATCTGGTCGCCCGTGCTGCGGAAGTACCCGGACCTGAGGTTCGCGCTGTCCGAGGGCGGGATCGGCTGGATCCCGTACTTCAAGGAGCGGATCGACTACCAGTACCGGCAGCACCACCTCTGGACCGGTCAGGACTTCGGTGACCTGCTCCCGTCCGAGGTGTTCGACCGGAACATCCTCACGTGCTTCATCGACGACCGCTTCGGCGTGGCCAGCCTCGACGCCCTCAACAAGGACCACGTGATGTGGGAGTGCGACTACCCGCACTCGGACTCGACGTGGCCGTTCGCGCCCGAGCAGCTGGCGGAGCACTTCGTGGTGGGCGTCAGCGACGAGGACATCGACCGCATCACGCACCTCAACGCGATGCGGCACTTCTCGTACGACCCGTTCTCGATCCTGGGCGGGCGCGAGCAGTGCACGGTCGGCGCGCTCCGGGCCAGGGCGGCCGGGCACGACGTGGCCATCAAGTCGACGAAGGCAAAGGACCCGACCGCCCCGAAGGGCGTGCGGGCGAGCGATCTCGCCGCCACCATCCCGAAGTCCCCCGGCGACTGAGGTGGCGAGGCCGTCGGCCGACGACATCGAGCTCGACACCGGCGCCGACTGGCGTCGGCGAGTCGTCGGCCGCTCGCTGCGCACGGCCACGGAGCGATCCGTCGACCGCGGGATGAGCCTCATCAGCGCCGCGCTCACCGTCCTCGAGCGCAGCAACGGCGAGGACATCACCGTGCAGGACATCGCCGACGAGGCGGGTCAGTCCCTCCGGACGCTCTACCAGTACTTCGAGAGCAAGGACGACCTCCTCCTCGCCGTGTTCGAGGAGACGATGCGCACGTACGCGCAGATGATCACCGGAGCGATCGAGGAGCTCACGGACCCGTTCGAGCGGCTCGCCGGGGCGATGGTGGCGGCCATCTCGATGTCGGAGCGGCGCGGCTCCGGCGTCGATCGCGGCCTGGCCCGCCTGCGCCTGAAGCTGTCCGAGGTCCAGCCCGAGCTGGTGGGCCGGGCCCAGGCGGCGATGCTCGCGCTCATCCGCGGCCTGATCGAGGACGCGGTCGCGGCCGGCCGCGTCCACGTCGAGGATCCCGAGGGTGCCACCTTCGCGGTGCTGTCGCTCAACGCCGCCTACATCACCACGGGCATGCTCGGGAACGACGCCGGCGCCCGCCGGCCCGAGCCGGAGGACATCGTCGCCTTCGGGCTCCGTGGCCTCGGCGCGGAGCTCAAGGACGGGTGGTTCGAGGCGGTGTCGTCCCGCCTGCGCCTGCCGAAGCCGACGAGGCGCGCACGGCGGTGACCGGCACGTTCCTGTAGCCCGCCACGTTCGACATCGTCACCCGCCGCAGGCCATCGGCGTGGACCTCGAGCCGATCCCAGCGCGACGCAAGCTCCTCGATCGCGATCCGGCTCTCCATGCGAGCCAGCGCCGCGCCGAGGCAGCTGTGCACGCCGTGGCCGAAGCCGATCGCGATCGACGGCGGCCGGTCGATGACGAAGTCGTCGGGTCGCTCGAAGGCCCGGGGGTCACGGGTGGCTGCGCCGGTGAGGAGCAGGACGGGGAAGCCGGCCGGCACGGTGCCGCTCGCGAGCTCGCGCGCTTCCGTCGAGTACCGACCCTGGTACTGCGACGGGGGGAGGAGCCGCAGGACCTCCTCCGCCGCGCCGGGGATGGACGCGGGGTCCTCCTTGACCTTGCGCCACTGGTCCGGGTGGCGGTCGAACAGCACGACCGCGTTGCCGACCAGCTTGGTGACGGTCTCGGCCCCGGCCCCGCCGAGCAGCCCGGCGAAGCCGGCGATCTCGTCGTCGGTGAGCCGGGTCTCGGTGCCGTCGCCGCGGTCGACGGTGACCTGGGTGAGGCGCGTGAGCATGTCGTCGCCCGGGTTCCGCCGCTTCTCCTTCAGCAGGTCCAGGAAGAACGCGACCAGCTCGAGGAGCGCCTGCACGCCTTCGGGGGTCGGGTCCATCTCGCCGGGCTCGCGGTGGAGCGACACGTCGAGCCACTCGCGGATCAGCTGTCGCTCGCCGGCCGGGACGCCGAGCATCCGGGAGATGATCTCCACGGGGAACGGGGCGGAGAAGTCCTGCACCGCGTCGAAGGAGTCCCGCTCCATCAGGCCGTCGAGGAGCCCGGTGATGACCTCGCGCACCATCGGCTCGAGGGCCACGACCGCCTTGGGCGTGAACACCCGGCTGACCAGCGTGCGGAACCGGTCGTGCTCGGGCGGGTCCATCATGATGATCATCCCGAGCGACCTCACGAACGACTGGTCCCGGGTGAGCGTCGAGAGCTCGATGCCGTGCGCGCTCGAGAAGCCCTTCCAGTCGCGGTGGGCGGCGACGACGTCCTCGAACCGGGACAGGGCGTAGAAGCCGTAGTGCTCGTTGAAGTAGATCGGGGCCTCGTCCCGGAGGCGGCGGTACACCTCGGACGGGTCCTCGAAGTACTCGCTCGAGAAGGGGTCGAACTGTGGAAAGTCACGCACTACCCATATGAAAGCAGCGCTTTCCGCCGATCGCTAGTCTCGGGCCGTGCGAGCGATCGACTGCCTGGTCAACGTGGACCTCGGCGCGGGCAAGCGGCCGGACTGGCTGGTCCGCGTGAAGGAGGACTACTTCAAGGCCGGCGACTCGTTCTTCGAGAACCCCGAGCTCCCGGAGCTCCTCGCGGACATGGACGCCAACGGCGTGGAGAAGGCCATCCTGCTGGCCCGGGTGGGCGACGAGGGGAGCACCGCGCTGCGGTTCGCGGCGGCCGAGCCCGAGCGCTTCGCCCTCGGCGTCGGTGGGTTCGACCTGTTGAAGCCGATGCGGGCGGTGCGGGCGCTCGAGTCGTTCGTGCGCGACCACCCCGTGGCCTACGCGACCGTCGGTCCGAGCTTCTGGGGCGACGGCAACTACCCGGCGAGCGACGCCGTCTACTACCCGCTGTACACCAAGTGCTGCGAGCTCGACCTGCCCCTGTGCATCAACACCGGCATCCCGGGCCCGCCGCTGCCCGCCGAGGTGCAGCACCCCATCCACCTCGACCGCGTGTGCATCCGGTTCCCGGAGCTGAAGCTCTGCATGATGCACGGGGCCGACCCGTGGTGGGACGTCGCCATCCGCCTGATGCTCAAGTACCGCAACCTGCGGCTCATGACGTCGGCGTGGTCGCCGAAGCGCCTCCCCGAGTCGCTGCTGCACTACCTGCGCACCCGGGGGACCGACCGGATCCTGTTCGCCTCGGACCACCCGGTCCTGTCGATGGAGCGGTGCCTGGGCGAGGCCACGGCGCTCGACCTGCCGCGCGAGGTGCTGCAGGCCTGGCTGCACGACAACGCCGACTCGTTCTTCTTCGAGCGGCTCGGGACCGTGCCCTACGGTGAGGTGCACCGGTCGAGGGACAACCTGGGGGAGAGATGACCGCAGTCATGCAGGGTGTGCGGATCCTGGAGGTCGCCGAGCACACGTTCGTGCCCGCCGCGTCGGCCCTGCTGGCCGACTGGGGCGCCGAGGTGATCAAGGTCGAGCACGTCGAGCGGGGCGACGCCATGCGGGGCCTGCTGAAGAGCAGCGGGCTGTCCTTCATGCAGTCGAACGTGCACGTGCTCCTCGAGCACTCGAACCGGGGCAAGCAGAGCATCGGCCTCGACCTCAACACCACCGAGGGCCTCGACGTCCTGTACAAGCTCGCCGCCACGTGCGACGTCTTCCTCACCAACAAGATGCCGAGCGTGCGCACGAAGCTGCACATCGACGTCGACGACCTCCGGGCCCACAACCCGAACATCATCTACGTGCGGGGCACCGGCCAGGGCGAGCGGGGACCGGACGCCGACAAGGGGTCCTACGACTCGCTCGCGTACTGGAACCGCTCCGGCATCGCGCTCGGGCTCAAGGCGCCGGACGCGGAGAACGCGCCGAGCCCGCCCCCGGCCTTCGGCGACAGCATCGGGGCGATGACGATCGCGGGCGGGATCATGGGCGCCCTGTTCCACCGGGAGCGCACCGGCGAGGCGACCACCGTCGACGTGTCGCTCCTCGCCACGGGCATGTGGTCGATGGGCGCCGGCCTGGCGCTGTCGCTGCAGCTCGGCATCCCGTGGGGCGGCATGGCCGGCGGCAGCGGTGCCCCCGGCAACCCGCTCATGGGCAACTTCACGATGCAGGACGGCAAGCAGATCTCCCTCTGCTGCCTCCAGCCGCTGCGGTACTGGCCCGCGGCGTGCGAGCTGATCGGTCGCCCGGAGCTCGCCACCGACGAGCGGTTCGCCACGATCGAGGGGCTCGCCGAGCACTCCGCCGAGGGCGTCGAGATCCTGAAGGAGGCGTTCGCCTCGCGCCCGAGCGACGAGTGGCGACCCCTCCTATCGAAGTTCCCCGGCCAGTGGACCTTCGTGCAGAACACGCTCGAGGTGGCCGAGGACCCGCAGGCGGTCGCGAACGGCTACGTGTCCACGTGTCGCACGGCCGAGGGCGAGGAGTTCAAGCTCGCCACCGCACCGATCCAGTTCGGCGGCGAGCCGGCCCAGCCGGGCCGCTCTCCGGAGTTCAACGAGCACGGCGACGCCATCCTCGAGGGCCTCGGCATCGACTGGGACACGATCCTCGACCTGAAGGTCAAGGGCGTCGTCGCCTGATCGCTAGTCGGAGGAGGGGAGCGGCTTCGCGCCCTTCAGCGGGAGCTCGCGGCCGTCGACCGTGAGCGCGCCGGCGCCGGCCCGGCTGCACAGCAGCTCGAGACCCAGCTCGTCGTCCGCGTAGCGCTTGCCCAGCTGCGGGCCCTCGCCGTCGGCGCCGGCGGCGTCGGCCGGCGCCTCCTCGACCATCGGCACCCCGCCGCAGGCCACCTCGACGTCGGCGTCGGGTGCCTTCACGACCACCACCTGCGCCTCGGACACCGTGCTGTGCAGCTTCTGGCCGGCTCGCAGCTTCATCCTTCTCCCCTCACGTCGGCCGGAAATCCCGTTCTCCGCTCATGAGAGTAGGGCATGACGCCTAGCCGGTCCCAGCCCGGACGGTGCGCTCGAGGATCCCGAGCGTGGCCTTCAGCGCCTGCTCCGGGATGATCGGCCAGACCCCCGGGGCGCGCCACTGCTCGCCCACGTCGGACCAGTCGTAGATGGACGTCACGAGGGTGCCCTGGTCGGCCGGCTCGAGCCGGTAGCCGTACCAGTGGCCGATGCTCGGGAACCCCTTCCCGGACACCTCCCAGGAGATGTACCGGTCCTGCTCGTAGCCCGTGATCGTGACGATCACGTCGTACTTGCCCATCGGCAGGTCGCCGAGCGCCTCCCGGTCCATGTGGATCACGAACGTGTCCCCGAGGGCCTTGGCCGGCTCGCCGCTCCAGCTCTGCAGCATCCCGGAGGCGTCGATCGCGACGTGCCCCTCCGGCGAGCTGACGACGGCGAAGATCGCCGCCGGGTCCGCCGGGATGGTGCGCTGCACCTCGAACCGCTCGACCTCCGCCGGCTGGGTCTCCGCCTGCTCGCTCATGGGCGCCGTCCTACCACGTAGCATCCGGTTCGAGGAGGCCGCCATGCCCGAGACCGCACGCAACCGGTACCTCGAGGGCGGGTTCGCCCCGGTCACCGAGGAGGTGACCCTCACCGAGCTGCCGGTGACCGGCTCGCTGCCGGACGCCCTCGACGGCCGGTACCTCCGGAACGGGCCCAACCCCATCTCGGCCGACCCGGCCCACTACCACTGGTTCCTCGGAGCGGGGATGGTCCACGGCCTGCGCCTGCGCGACGGTCGGGCCGAGTGGTACCGCAACCGCTGGGTGCGCTCCGGCGACGTCGCCGACGCGCTCGGCGAGCCCCACCGACCGGGACCGCTGCACGCCGGCTTCGACTTCTCGCCCAACACCAACGTGATCGGCCACGCCGGCCGCACGTTCGCGATCGTCGAGTCCGGGGCCCGCCCGTACGAGCTCACCGACGAGCTCGACACCATCGGGCCGTGCGACCTCGACGGCACCCTGCCCGGCGGCTACACCGCCCATCCCCACCGCGATCCGGACACCGGTGAGCTGCACGCGCTCTCGTACTTCTTCGGCTGGGGGAGCAAGGTGCAGTACTCGGTCATCGGCACGGACGGCCGGGTCCGGCGCACGGTCGACATCGACGTCGGCGGCAGCCCGATGATGCACGACTTCTCCCTCACCGCGGACCACGTCGTGCTCTACGACCTGCCGGTCACGTTCGACGTCGCCGGCGCGGCCGGGGCCGCGCCCCGCATCGTGCGGGGACCGGTCACCTCGCTGCTGCGACGGGTGATCGGCAAGCGCCGCATCCCGGATCGCCTGGTGGCGGCCATGCTCAGGCAGCCGGGCCCGCTGGCCTTCCCCTACCGGTGGGACGAGGATCGCCCGGCCCGCGTCGGCGTGCTGCCCCGGGACGGGTCGGGCGCCGACGTCCAGTGGTACGACGTCGAGCCCTGCTACGTGTACCACCCGCTGAACGCGTACGAGGACGGCGACGACCGCATCGTGCTCGACGTCGTCCGCCACCCGCGGATGTTCGACCGCGACCGGACCGGGCCGAACGAGGGCACCCCGACCTTCGACCGGTGGACGATCGACCGCACCGCGGGGAAGGTCCTCGAGGAGCGCCTCGACGACCGGGGCCAGGAGTTCCCCCGCGGCGACGAGCGCCTGACCGGGCGCCGGCACCGGTACGGCTGGGCGCCGTCGGTCGGCACCGACGACGCCGACCTCGAGGGCAACGACGTGCTGCTCAAGCACGACCTGGTGGCCGGCCGTACGACGACGCGCTCCTTCGGGCCCGGCTCCGGGGTCGGTGAGTTCGTGTTCGTGCCCCGCAGCGACGACAGCGCCGAGGACGACGGCTGGCTCCTCGGCTTCGTCCACCACAGGGGCGAGGACCGGACGGAGCTGGCCGTGCTCGACGCCGCCACCCTCGAGGACGTCGCCACGGTGCACCTACCGGTCCGGGTGCCCTACGGCTTCCACGGGAACTGGGTCCCCGCCTGACGCAGCCGCGCCCACGCTCGGCGCGGCGCGTCGAGGACGCGGCTGAGCGCGATCACCGCGGGGTGCACCGGGCGGACCTCGCCCTCCCGCAGCCCCAGGACGAAGGCGACCTGTTCGAGCGACGGCGGACCCGCGGCGAGGTTGTGCCGCAGCGCCTCGCCGACGCCGGCCCGCCCGGTCGTCACGAGGTAGGCGGCGGCCATGCTCCCGGTGC
>DATFFY010000244.1:0-6670 GCA_035249805.1 Acidimicrobiales bacterium
CGCGGGACGCCCTCGAGGCGCTGCGCCGGCCGGGCCACCCCGTCGCGCCGCTGCCCGACGATCCCGACCGACCGGTCGCCCTGGTGTTCACCTCGGGCACGACGGGGCAGCCGAAGGGCGCGCTCTTCCGCGAGCGCCAGCTGGCGGCGGTGACCACGATCGACGTGGCCGACGCGTGGGGCGACGCGGCCGCGCCGGCCACGCCCATGCTGGCCAGCACCCAGTTCGCCCACGTCGGGTTCACGACGAAGCTGCCCTGGTACCTGCGACTCGGCACGACCACCCACATCCTCGACCGGTGGCGGGCGGCCGACGTGCTGGCCACGATCGCCGAGCACCGCATCCCGTCGATCGGCGGGGTCGCCCCGCAGATGGCCCTGCTCCTCCGCGAAGACCTCGAGGCCCATGACCTCAGCTGCGTGCAGACGATCATCATGGGCGGCGCGGCGTCCCCACCCGCGATGGTCCGCGAGGCGCGCGAGCGGTTCGGCGCGGCGTACTCGATCCGGTACTCGTCGACGGAGTCGGGCGGGTGCGGCACCGGCACGGCCTTCGACGCCGACGACGACGAGGCGCTGTTCACCGTCGGCAAGCCGCGGGGCGGCATCGAGATCGAGATCCGGGAGGGCGACGAGCTCTGGCTCCGCTCCCCCACCCAGATGGCGGGCTACTGGCGCGATCCCGAAGCGACCGCCGAGACCATGGTCGACGGGTGGCTGCGGACGGGCGATCTCGGCACGATCGACGCCCGGGGCAACCTGCGCCTGCTCGGCCGCTCGAAGGAGATGTTCATCCGCGGTGGGTACAACGTGTACCCGGCCGAGGTGGAGGCCGTGCTGGCCGACCACCCGCTCGTGCGCGAGGTGGCCGTCGTGCCGAAGCCCGACGACGTGATGGGCGAGCTCGGCGTCGCCGTCGTCGTGCCGCTCGACTCGGCCGCGCCGCCGACGCTCGAGGAGCTTCGCTCGTTCGCCGAGGGTCGCCTGGCCCGCTACAAGCTCCCCGAGGACCTCCGCGTCGTCGACGAGCTCCCGCTCACCCCGATGCAGAAGATCGACCGCCGCGCCCTGACCCGTTCTGTGAACCGCCACCCACGCTGACCGTGGCTCACGGTTCACAGATCGGGGTCAGGCGGAGAGCTCGGACCCCAGGATCGACACGAAGCTGACCATCTCGCCGGGATAGCCGCCGAGGTTGTGGGTCAGCGCGAGGTGGCGGTCCGCCACCGTGGCGATCTGGCGCTCCTCGGGCGCCTCGCCCCGGAGCTGCAGCCAGGCCTCGAACATCATGCGGAGGCCTGACGCGCCGACGGGATGGCCGAACGACTTGAGGCCGCCGTCGGGGTTCACGGGGAGGTCGCCGGTCAGGTCGAAGGTGCCGGCCTGGACCTCCTTCCACGCCGTGCCCCGCTCGCAGAAGCCGAGGTCCTCCATCAGGACGAGCTCGGTCGGCGTGAAGCAGTCGTGCACCTCGGCCATGGCCAGCTCGGCGCGCGGGTCGGTGACGCCGGCCTGGGCGTAGGCGTCGGCCGCGCAGCGGACGATCTCCGGGAAGGTCGTGTAGTCGTAGGCCGGGTCGGTGAGACCGGAGCCGTTGCCGGCCACGAACGACAGCGCCTTCACGTAGAGCGGGTTCGCCGTGTAGCGGTGGGCGTCCTCGGCCCGGCAGACGATCGCGGCGGCCGAGCCGTCGGCCACGCCCGCGCAGTCGAACACCGACAGCGTGCCGGCGACCGGCGGCATCTTCAGGATCTGCTCGACGGACATCTCGCGGCGGAACTGCGCGCGGGGGTTGCGGGCGCCGTTGTGGTGGTTCTTCGAGGCGATCCGGGCGAGCACGGCCTTGAGCTCGTCCATCGGAACCCCGTAGCGCTCGGCGTAGGCCGGCACGACCATCGAGAACATCGCCGCTGCGGTGAGCGTGCGCTGCGTCCCGTCGTTGGGGACGGGGAACGCGTTGAGGCCCTGGTAGCCGGAGTCCTTCACCTTCTCGACGCCGACGGCCATGGCGAGGTCGTAGGCGCCGGACGCGACCGCGTACGCGGCCTGCCGCAGCGCCTCGGAGCCGGTGGCGCACATGTTCTCGACGCGCGTGACCGGCTTGCCCTCCAGCTGCAGCGGCTTGGCCAGGAGCATCCCGGACATGCCGCCCTGGGCGGTGCCGATCCAGTACGCGTCGACGTCGTCCTGGGTGACGCCGGCCGAGGCGAAGGCCTCGCCGGTCGCGTCGAGGAGCAGCTCGTCCAGGCCCTTGTCCCAGTGCTCGGCGAAGGGCGTGCAGCCCATCCCGACGATGGCCACGCGATCGCGGATCCCATGCGACCCCACTAGAGCAACCTCGCCTTCCAGAAGTAGTTGTGGATGTCGTCGGCCGTGAAGAGCCGACGGAAGGTGAGCTCGACCCTGGCGCCGGCGCGCACCGCGTCCGCATCGACGTCGGTCAGCTCCACGGGGAGGCGGCCGCCACCGTCGAAGTCGACCACCGCGAACACGATCGGCGGGCTGGGCGAGTAGGCGAGCCGGTCGATCGTGAAGGTGACGATGGTGCCGGTCGCGTCGGCCATCGGCACGGCGGTGGCGTCGCCCGGCTGCGGCGGGAGGTGGATGTCGCCGGCGTCGCCCGACGAGCCGACGAAGCCGAACTTCCAGTCGGCCGAGCGCCCGGCTGCGCTGGCCGACGGGCGGGCCGGCTCGGGCCGGCGGGGCGGCTCGGTGGGAAGCACGCCTCGCCAGCGCAGGTAGGTGCCGTACGGGATCGGTGCCCCGGCGTCGACCTGGGCCGCGATGCTGCGGGCGGGCGCCCAGCCGGCGAGCGCGTCGGTGGTGCGGAAGAGCAGGACGTGCGCGCCGTCGGCGAGCACCACGAGGGCGATGACCTGGCCCGGGGTCGCCGCCTCGAGCGCGGCCGTCAGGAGGAAGGCGGGCTGCGCGGCGCCGAGGTTGCCGACCGTCGCGGCGTGGTCCGGGACGAGACGGTCACCGACGCCCAGCTTCTTGGCGAGCGCGGCGTTGGCCCGGCCGTGCGTGCCGGCGATGGCGACGTGGTCGACCTGGTCGGCCACCACGCCCGCCGTCTTCAGCGCGTCGTCCCACGCGGCCTGGCCGAGCGGGACGTAGCGGGTCTCGCCGAACCGCTCCTCCCAGACCTTCGATCGCGTCGCACCCGGCGAGCGCCACCGGTCGAGGAACTCCTCTGTGGTCCAGCCGCCTCCGGTGAGCTCCGCCAGCACGGGACCGTCGCCGTCGTCGCCGATGGCGAGCGCGGCGGCGCCGTCACCGAAGGCCGACTCGTCGGGGCCACCGGCCAGCCCGGAGCGCAGGTCCGCGCTGACCACGAGCTGGGCCCCGCGTCCGCTCAGCGCCGCGTGCAGCACCCCCATGGCCGAGCGCACCGACCCGTTGGCGTCGAACGCGCCCACATCCGGACCGAGCCGCAAGGCGGCGTGGATGGCGGTGGCGTTGGTCTTGTCGGCGTAGGCGGGCGCCACGGTGGAGAACCACAGCGCGTGCGGGGTGAGCCCGGCGAGGGGACGCAGGGCCCCCCGCGCCGCCTCGACGCCCATCGTCGTGGTGTCCTCGTCGTAGGAGGCGACCGTCCGCGTGCCCTTGCCGCCCCCGCCCCCGGCGACGGCGGCGATCGCGCTGCGGTCCAGCCGACGGTGCGGCAGGTACGCCGCGGCGCTCACGATCCCTCGACCCACACCCGAAGGCTAGGGCGGAATCTGACGGGTCGTCACATTCCCCAATACGGTGACGGCGTGCGCCTCGGGGAGATCGCCAACGCCGGCGCGGCCGGGTCGGGCAAGCCGCTCGACGGCGTGCGCGTGCTCGCCCTCGAGCAGATGCAGGCCCTCCCCTACGCGACGCAGCTGCTGGCCCGGCTCGGTGCCGAGGTGGTCAAGGTCGAGCACCCGAAGGGCGGGGACCTGGGGCGCGGCTCGCTCCCGGCGATGACCGACCCCGAGGGCCGGCCGGTCGGCGCCACGTTCCTCCGCAACAACCTCGGCAAGCGCAGCGTCTGCATCGACCTGAAGTCCCCCGCCGGGCGCGACCTGGTCCTCCACCTCGCCCCGCGGTTCGACGTCATCGCCGAGAACTCCCGGTCCGGCGCCATGGCGCGGCTCGGCCTGGGCTACGACGACATCGCCGCCGTGCACCCCGCCGCCATCTACCTGTCCGTCTCCGGCTTCGGCAACCGGCCCGACGAGCACGGGAACCCGTCGCCGTACGACTCGTGGCCCGCGTTCGCCCCGATCGTCGAGGCGATGTCCGGCATCTACGAGTTCAAGCGGGAGGGCGACTCGCCCCCCCTGGTGGCCCCGGTGGGGGCGCTGGGGGACATCGGCTCCGCCCTCTACGGCGTGATCGGCGTCCTCGCGGCGCTCCGCCATCGCGATGCCACCGGCCGCGGCCAGCACGTCGACATCGCGATGCTCGACGCGATGGTGGCGATGACCGACATCGTCACGAACTTCTGGTCGCTCGGGCTGCGGGGCGGGAACCTCGCGCCGCTGATCATGCACGGGTTCCGGGCCTCGGACGGCTGGTTCATCGTCCAGGTCGGCCGGGAGCCCCAGTTCGCCGGGCTGGCCGCACTGGTCGGCCAGCCGGGGTGGGTCGCCGACCCGCGCTTCGCCGACCGCCAGGGCTGGGTCGACCACTTGGAGGACGTCATCCGCCCTGCGGTGGAGGGCTGGGCTGCGGACAAGACCCGTGTGGAGGCCTGCGAAGCCCTGTCGGCGGCGGGGATCGCCGCCGGCCCGTGCTTCACCGACGACGAGGTGGTCGCGGACCCCCACGTGGCGGCCCGCTCGATGCTCGTGGAGATGCCCCGCACCGACGGGGTGGCCCAGCCCGTCCTCGTGCCGGGCAACCCCGTGAAGCTGAGCGACGTGGCCCAGGGCCCCGAGACGCGCGTGCCCTGGCTGGGCGAGCACACCGACGAGGTCCTCGCGGCCGAGCTCGGGCTCGGGCACGCCGAGCTCGCCGCCCTCCGGGGCGACGGCGTCATCGGCTGACGCTGCCGACGTCAACCCGAGTGCTCGCGATAGTTGGGGGTACTGCGCGCGGGCTCGCATCGGTACGGTCGTGAGCTATGGCGCTGGAGCCGTACGACGAGCTCGAGGTGCCCGTGGCCGGGGGTGCCCTCCACGTCGGTCGCTGGGGTGACGGAGACGCGGTGGTCCTCGCCGCGCACGGGATCACGGGCAACCACAGGTCCTTCCAGGGGGTGGCCCGCGCGCTCGGCCGGGACGTCACCCTGCTCGCCCCCGACCTCCGGGGCCGGGGCCGCTCGGCGGACCTGCCGGGCCCGTTCGGGATGCGGACCCACGCCGAGGACCTGACCGCCGTCCTCGACCACCTCGAGCTCGACCGCGCCGTCCTGCTGGGCCACTCCATGGGCGGCTACGTCGCGACGACGGCGGCCACCGTCGACCCGAAGCGGTGGTGCTCGGTCGTGCTGGTCGACGGCGGCGTGCCGCTGCCGCTGCCCGACGGCGTCGACCCCGACGCCATGCTCGCCGGGGTGCTCGGTCCCGCCCTGGCCCGCCTCGAGATGACCTTCGCCGACCGGGCCGCGTACCACGACTTCTGGCGGGCCCACCCGGCCCTGGAGGAGCCGGGGGCCTGGAACGAGGACACCGAGGCGTGGCTCGACCACGACCTCGTGGGCGAGGAGCCCGAGCTCCGGTCGTCGGCCTCGCTCGAGGCCGTGCGCTTCGACGGGCGCGAGCTCCTCGTGGACCAGCAGGTCCGGCAGGCCTGCCTCGAGCTGCAGCAGCCCACCGTCCTGCTCCGGGCGCCGCGCGGCCTGCTCAACCAGGTGCCGCCGCTGCTCCCCGACGAGCTGCTCGACCCCCTGCGAGCCCGCTGGCCGATCCGCCTCGAGATGCTCGTGGAGAACACGAACCACTACTCGATCGTGCTCGCCGCACGGGGTGCGCGGGCGATCGCCTCGCACATCCACGCGGCCATCGCGCGCACCTAGCTCGCCGGCTCGTCCTTCTTCGGGGGGCGCCAGAACGCCGCCAGGAGCGCGGCCGCGCCGCCGGCCCCGGCCACGAGGGCGATGACGAGGCCGGGCACGCCGACGAGGTCCTCGCGGATGTCGAGGGCCTCGTCGAGGGACCACTCGCCCGCGCCGAGCACGGCGATGGCGAAGCCGCAGATGATCAGGGTCATCACGTACTCCCAGCCCTCGCCCGGCCGGAAGATGAAGAAGCCGTTGCCGCGGTGGTTCGTGATGAGGGCCACCCCGAGGGTGCCGACGACGGCGGCGCCGGCCAGGGGCGTGAGGAGGCCGAGCACGAGGAGCGCGCCACCGACGACCTCGACGAGGCTGGCCAGCCAGGCGTGCAGGATCCCGGGCTGCATGCCCAGGCTCGCGAACCAGCGGGCCGTGCCCGCGATCTTCCCGCCGCGGAAGATGTGGTTGATGCCGTGGGCGAGCATCACGGCGCCGATGCCGCACCGGAGGACCAGCAGGGCGAGGTTGATCGCATCCAGGTCGCCGTCGCTCATGGGGGGAACCTAACCCGCGCCGGTGGATAGCCTCGCCAGTCGTGGTCAAGGCCCGCACCGTCGCCAAGGTCCTCGGCCTCGTCACCGCGGCCACCGCCGGCGCGATCGCCGTCCAGGAGGCCCGGAGGCGGGCCGCGGCGGGCGGATCG
>DATFFY010000245.1:0-16306 GCA_035249805.1 Acidimicrobiales bacterium
CGAGCTCGGCATCGAGGACCGGGCCGACGGCACCGCGATCAGCGTGCGGTTCGCCACGAAGCAGGGCCCGTTCGACGCCGACCTCGTGGTCGAGCGGCCGGCTGGGCACGAGCCGCTGACCGTCGTCATCCCGTGGTCCGAGCGGCGCTTCCAGTGCACGACCAAGGACGTCGGCCGCCCGGCCCGAGGCGCGATCCGCTGGGGCGATCGCTCGTACGAGCTCCGCGGGGACGGCGACGCGTGGGGCTGCCTCGACTACGGCCGGGGCCGCTGGCCCTATCGGATCCGGTGGAACTGGGGAGCGGCGGCCGGGCTCGTCGACGGCCGCACGATCGGTCTCCAGCTCGGCGGCAAGTGGACCGACGGCACCGGCATGACCGAGAACGCGCTCTCGGTCGACGGTCGCCTGACGAAGCTCTCGGAGGAGCTCGTCTGGGACTACGACCGCCGCGACTGGCTCGCCCCGTGGCGCGTCCGCACACCGCGCTCGGACCGGCTCGACGTGACCTTCACCCCCGTGCACGACAAGGTCAGCCGCCTCCAGGCCGGCATCGCGGCGAGCTCGGTCGACCAGTGCTTCGGCACCTACGCCGGTCGCATCGTCCCCGCCGACGGCACCCCGATCGACGTGGACGGCATCTTCGGCTGGGCCGAGGAGGCCGCCTGGCGCTGGTGAGCCGGCGGAAACCGCTCGCCCCGCGGCCGCCGGAGCGGCGACGCTGCCGCCATGTCCGAGGTCCTGAGCACCTGGCCGGTCGTGATCCCGCTCGCGCTGCGCGACGAGGACCGTGACGCCGACGGGTTCCTCACCACGGACGCGGTCACGCGGCTCTTCGCGACGGGACGGGCCGCCTACGCGGCGGAGTGCCCCGAGCTCGACCTCGACAGCGCGGTGGTGCGCGAACTCGTCGCCAAGCGGGGAGGGGTGGCCGCGCCCGGCGCGGAGGTGCTCGTCGGCGTCGCCGTGGTCGAGGTCTTCCCGGAGCAGTTCACCATGGAGGTGCGCATCCGGCCCGACGAGGGCCATGGCGTCGCGGGCACCGCGTCCTGCGCGATGGCGCCACCCGGTGGGGTCTCCGACGAGCTGCGATCCCGCCTCATCGCGCTCGCGCAGACGGCCCGCCACCTGCACTAGCCCGGCCCACTACGGTCGGTCGGGGATGGCCGAGCTGATCTACGCGTCGAACATGTCCCTCGACGGCTGCACCGAGGACGAGCACGGCGCCTTCGACTGGGCCCCGCCGGACGACGACGTGTTCGCGTTCACCACCGAGATCATGCGGTCCGCCGGCACCTACCTGTACGGGCGGCGCATGTACGAGACGATGGCCGTCTGGGAGACCGACCCCTCCCTGGCCACCGTCTCCGACCTCAGGCGCGCGTTCGCCGAGGTCTGGCAGGCGGCGGACAAGGTCGTCTACTCCACGACCTTGGCCACGGTGCCGACCGCCCGCACCCGGCTCGAGCGCCACTTCGATCCCGGCGCGGTGCGCGACCTCAAGGCCACGGCCGACGAGGACCTCCTCGTCGGGGGCCCGCACCTGGCCGCCGAGGCGTTCGCGGCGGGGCTGGTCGACGAGTGCCGGCTGCTCGTCTGGCCGGTCGTCCTCGGCGGGGGCAACCCGGCGCTGCCGACCGACACGCACCTCGAGCTCGAGCTCCTCGACGAGCGCCGGTTCGACAACGGCGTCGTGCACCTCCGCTACCGCTGCTAGGCGGGCCGCCGACCCGAGGCGAACGCGAACGGGAGCGCCGGGGTGGTGATGCGGCGGACGCCGCGCGGGGCTAGCGCTTGGACTGGCGGAGGCCGTCGGACTCGGCCGCGCCCGCGTCGCGGTAGCAGCGATCCGGCTTGGTCCGGTCGTAGCTCTGCCCGCCGGGGACGTGGAAGATCTTCGAGCTCAGCTTGGCCTTGACCGGATGCGTCGTGGGGCAGACCTCGCCGGTCGGCTCCACCCATGCGGTCCCCGCGTCGCCCGCGGGCTTCGGGGCAACGTCGGTCGCCGGCTTCGGGGCCTCTGGGTCGGCGTGCAGAGCGGTCGACGGGGCCGGCTCGGACAGCACGGGGTCGGGCTCGAGCGGTGGCCACTCCTCCCGCCGGAGCGGGGTGACCGAGCCGGGCAGGGGCTCGGGGGCGCGGCGCGAGGCCATGGCCTTGGCGACGACGGCGGCGAGGCCGGCGAGGATCCCGAGCTTCAGTCCGAGGCGGAAGGTACGGCGGAGCACGCGCCCCAAACTAGTTCTGGCTTGACGTTCGAGAGCCTCGGCGGGATGATCGACGGGTCATGCAGCCCCTGACCGGCCTCCTTCTTATGTAGGCGAACGCCAACCATCGGCGTTCGCCCCGACGACCTCCTGCCCACGGCAGGGGGTTTTTTGTTGCCCTGATTCACCCGACACCGAGCACACCGACCCAGCGAGAGGAACCCAGCGATGGCCCCGGAACCCGTGACCCCGAAGCGCATGCCCTTCGAGAAGTACCGGCCGTTCCTCCCGCTCGACCTCCCGGACCGCACCTGGCCGAACAAGCGCATCGAGAAGGCGCCGCTCTGGTGCTCGGTCGACCTCCGCGACGGCAACCAGGCGCTGATCGACCCGATGGACCCGGCCCGCAAGCGCCGCATGTTCGACACGGTGGTGCAGATGGGGTTCAAGGAGATCGAGGTCGGCTTCCCCAGCGCGAGCCAGCCCGACTTCGACTTCATCCGCCAGCTCATCGAGGAGGACCTCGTCCCCGACGATGTGACCATCCAGGTGCTGACCCAGTGCCGGCCCGAGCTGATCGAGCGGACCTATGAGTGCCTGCGGGGCGCGAACAAGGCGATCGTCCACTTCTACAACTCGACCTCCGTGCTCCAGCGGCGGGTGGTGTTCGGCCTGGACAAGGACGGGATCACCCAGATCGCCACGGATGCGGCGAAGCTGTGCAAGAAGCTCGAGCCGACCCTGGTCGGCACCGACGTCCGCTACGAGTACAGCCCGGAGAGCTTCACCGGCACGGAGATCGACTACGCCATCGAGATCTGCGCGGCCGTCAGCGACGTCATCGAGCCGAGCACCGATCGGACGCTGGTCCTCAACCTGCCGGCCACGGTGGAGATGTACACGCCGAACCTCTACGGCGACGTCATCGAGCACTTCCACCGGAACGTCCCGAACCGGGACAGGATCTGCCTGTCGCTCCACCCCCACAACGACCAGGGCACCGCGGTGGCGGCCGCGCAGTTCGGCATCATGGCGGGGGCCGACCGCGTCGAGGGGACGCTGTTCGGCAACGGCGAGCGCACGGGCAACGTCGACGTCGTGAACATCGCGATGAACCTGTTCAGCCAGGGCGTCGATCCCGAGCTCGACATCTCGGACATCGACGCGCTGCGCCGCGTCGCCGAGTACTGCAACCGCCTGCCGGTCCACCCCCGCCACCCCTACGTGGGCGACCTCGTGTACACGTCGTTCTCCGGCAGCCACCAGGACGCGATCAAGAAGGGCTTCGACGCCCTGGGGAAGGACTACGAGGAGTGGGGGGTCCCGTACCTGCCGATCGACCCGAAGCACGTGGGTCGCACGTACGAGGCGGTGATCCGGGTCAACAGCCAGTCCGGCAAGGGGGGCGTCGCCTACCTGATGAAGGAGGAGCACGGGTTCGACCTGCCGCGGCGCCTCCAGATCGAGTTCTCCAAGACGATCCAGACGATCACGGAGGACTCGGGGACGGTCATCGAGCCGGGCGAGGTCTGGGTCGAGTTCGAGGCCGAGTACCTCGACCCGGACGCCCCCGTGCACCTCGTCAGCCACGAGACGACCACGGGGGAGAAGGGCTCCACCGTGACCGCGCAGCTCATCGTCGACGGTGAGCACCGCACGGTGCACGGCTCGGGCAACGGTCCGCTCGCGGCGTTCGTGGCCGCCCTCCAGGCCGACCTCGGGATCGACCTCGAGGTCGTGGACTACAGCGAGCACGCCGTCACGGCCGGCACCGACGCGAACGCCGTGGCCTACGTCGAGACCACCAACGCCGATGGCGACCTGCGCTGGGGTGTCGGCGTGGACGAGAGCATCCTCACCGCATCGCTCCGCGCCGTCGTGAGCGCGGCCAACCGCCACCGCGCCGGCGAGCACCTCGTCGAGCGCCACGAACCCTGACCGGCCGGGTCTCCCGGGAGAGCCGCGGGTGGCCAGTAGGGTCGCCGGCATGCTGCGGCGGACCCTCGCGCTCCTCCTCCCCCTGGCCGTCGTCCTCGGGGCCTGCTCCGGCGACGGCGGCAGCGACCTGTCCCCGGAAGCCCAGGCGTACGCGGACGCGTTCGCCCGGGACCTGGCCGACGAGGACGACGGCTTCGGCGTCAGCGCCGGCGAGGGCGACTGCATCGGCGAGGCGATCATGGAGGAGCTCGGCGTCGAGGTCTTCCAGCAGGCCGGCGTCGACCCGGAGGACCTCGGCGGCGCGGAGTCGCCTGGGCAGCTCCTGGGTGAGGGCACGGTCACGGAGGAGCAGGCCGCGGCCATCACCGCGGCCTGGAAGGACTGCGTCGACCTCGTCCACGAGTTCGCGCTGCGCTCGGGGGACCAGTTCGACCTCGATGCCGACGGGCTGGAGTGCTACGAGGACGCCCTCGAGGAGAGCAACATCCTCGACGAGTACCTCGAGGTCTCGTTCCGCGCCGCGGACCCGGGCGCCGGGCAGAGCGTGCTCCGGCGCATCGTGGGCCTGGTCCAGGAGTGCACGGTGTCGGAGGACGGCAAGGGCGGCGTGGTCGTCGAGTCGATCGCCGGCCTCCTCACCGCCAACGGCACCGTCGAGCTGGCCCAGGCCCGCTGCCTCGCGCAGGCCCTCGTCGACGACCTCGGCGCAGGTCGGCTGCTCGAGGTGACCGGCAACGGCGACCCGACGTCCGTGCCCCCGGAGATGCAGGAGGAGTACGTCACGGCGGTCGACGCCGCGGCAGCCGCCTGCGGCGTGCCCCCCGAGCTCGTCCGCTGACCGCGGCGGGATGAGGCGAGGTCCCCACCCGGCCGCCCTCGTGGCCGCCGGGCTGGTCGCGGGGCTGGTCGCGACGGGCGTCGGTTGCACGGACGACGACGACGCGGGTGGTGCGGGCTCCACGACGAGCACGTCCGAGGTGCGGGCGACGCCGGGCGCCCCGGGCGTGGGCGATCCGTACTTCCCCGAGCTCGGCAACGGGGGCTACGACGTCCGGCACTACCGGCTCCGGCTCGACTGGGACGGCCGTGGTCGCCTCGGCGGCGTGGCCCGCATCGAGATGACGGCGACGCAGGACCTGTCCGGCTTCGACCTGGACCTGGCCGGGCTCGACGTTGCCCGCGTGACCGTCGGCGACGCCGAGGTCCCGTTCGCACGCGAGGGCAACGAGCTGGTCGTCACGCTCCCCGAGCCGATCCCGGAGGACGAGACCTTCGTCACCACCGTCGCCTACGGCGGCGTGCCGCGCCCGCTCGACGAGGCGACCGACTACTTCGATCCGGGCTGGCAGACCGACGGCGCCGAGGCGTTCGTGGTGGCGGAGCCGGGCGGGGCCCGCACGTTCTTCCCGGCCAACGACCACCCGAGCGACAAGGCGACGTTCACGATCGTGGTCGGGGCCCCCGCCGAGATGACGGTGGCGGCCAACGGCACGCTGGTGGGCCAGCCCGAGCTCGAGGAGGGTGGGGCCCGCGCCTGGACCTACGAGGTCACCGAACCGATGGCCACCTACCTCGTGCAGGTGGGCATCGGTGACCTCGAGCTGGTCGATGCCGGCACGGTCGAGGGCGTGCGGATCCGCCACGCGCTGCACCGGTCGTTCCTCGAGGAGGCCCGGGGCACGGTCAGCCGCACCGGCGAGATGCTCCGGCTCCTCGACGACGTGTGGGGCCCGTACCCGTTCGCCGCCTACGGCGTGCTCGCGGTCGACGAGCCGCTCGGCTTCGCGCTGGAGACGCAGACGCTCACCCTCATCGGCTCCGACACCGCGACGGACGGCCGCCGCTCCGACCCGCTCCTCCTGCACGAGCTGGCCCACCAGTGGGTCGGCAACGCGGTGAGCCCGGCCACGTGGAAGGACATCTGGCTGAACGAGGGCTTCGCCACCTACAGCGAGTGGCTGTGGTTCGAGCGCACCGTCGGCTCGCCCGCCGCCGGCTTCGCCCGCCGCATCTCGGGCCCCGGCAACGACGTCCCCCCGGGCGACCCCGGGCCGGACGAGCTCTTCGGCACCAGCGTGTACGAGCGCGGCGCCGCCACCCTCCAGGCCCTGCGCGAAGCCGTCGGCGACGACGCGTTCTTCCGCATCCTGCGCACGTGGGTCGACCGCCACCGCGGCGGGGTGGCCAGCACGCCGGAGCTCGTCGCGCTGGCCGAGGAGATCTCCGGCAACGGCGACCTCGACGCTCTGTTCCAGCGCTGGCTGTACGAGCCCGGCCTCCCCACCCTCGACTGAGCTGATGCCTGCTCCGGTCGCGGGCGCCTGCGGCGCTGGGCTCGGCCTCCGCAGGTGTCTTCGCTCGGGTCGGCGAAGCCGCCCGGCTCCGACTCCGCTGGACCGCGGCTTGGGCCAGGTACAGGCGCGCTAGAGCCAGGCGGGGCGGGAGTGCTCGAAGGTGGTGATGGAATCCTCGCTGCGGAGGGTGATGCCGATGTCGTCGAGGCCCTCGAGGAACCGCTCGCGCGTCGAGTCGTCGAGCGGGAACTCGACCTCGAGGCCGATGGCCGGGGCCGACAGCGTGCGGCGCTCGACGTCGATCGTCAGCTCGAGGGTGGGGTCGGCCTCGATGGCCCGCAGGAGCTGGTCGCCGACCTCGGCGGAGACCTGCACGGGCACGAGGCCGTTCTTCGTGCAGTTGTTGCGGAAGATGTCGGCGAAGCGGGGACTGACGACGGCCTGGAAGCCGTAGTCCATGATCGCCCACACCGCGTGCTCGCGGGACGAGCCGGTGCCGAAGTTCGGGCCGGCCACCAGGATCGAGGCGCCGGCGAAGCGCTCGTCGTTGAGCACGAAGCTGCGGTCGTCGCGCCAGGACGAGAAGAGCCCCTTGCCGAAGCCGGTGCGCTCCACGCGCTTCAGCCACTCGGCGGGGATGATCTGGTCGGTGTCGACGTCGGAGCGGTCGAGCGGCACCGCGGTGCCCTGGACGATCTGCACGGCCTCCATCACAGGATCCTTTCGAGACGGCCGGAGCCGAGCTGGCTTCGCCAGTCGGCGGGAGGCACCTGCGGAGGCAGGAGCGGAGCGACGCCCGGAGCAGGCATCAGCTCAGGTCGGAGGGCAGGGCGAAGTGCCCGGCGATGGCGGTGGCGGCCGCGACGGCGGGGGACACGAGGTGGGTGCGCCCGCCCCGGCCCTGGCGGCCCTCGAAGTTGCGGTTGCTCGTCGACGCGGCCCGCTCGCCGGGCGTCAGCTTGTCGGGGTTCATGGCCAGGCACATGGAGCAGCCCGGCTCGCGCCAGTCGAAGCCGGCGGCGGTGAAGACCTGGTCGAGCCCCTCGGCCTCGGCCTGCTGCTTCACGGCGAAGGACCCGGGCACGACGAGCGTCCGCACCCCGGCCTTCACCTTCCGCCCCTCGACCACCTCGGCGGCCAGCCGAAGGTCCTCGATCCGGGAGTTCGTGCAGGAGCCGATGAAGACGGTGTCGACCGGGACCTCGCGGATGGGCGTGCCCGGGGTGAGGCCCATGTACTCGAGGGCCCGCGCCGCGGCGTCGCGCTCGCTGTGCTCCGCGAAGTCGTCGGGCGACGGGATCGCCGCGTCGATCGGTGCCACCTGCGCGGGGTTCGTGCCCCACGAGACGTGCGGGACGATCGCCGTGCCGTCCAGGTGCACCTCCTTGTCGAACGCCGCGCCGGCATCCGTGGGAAGGGTGCGCCAGTCCTCCAGCGCCGCCTCCCAGTCCCTGCCCCTCGGCGCGTGGCGGCGGCCCTCGAGGTAGGCGAAGGTCACGTCGTCCGGCGCGATGAGCCCGGCCTTGGCTCCGGCTTCGATCGACATGTTGCACACGGTCATCCGGCCCTCCATCGAGAGCCCGGCGATCGTGCTGCCGCGGTACTCGATGACCGAGCCGATCCCGCCGCCGGTGCCGATGCGGCCGATGATGGCGAGGATCACGTCCTTGGCCGTGGCCCCGAGCGGCAGCTCTCCGTCGACCGTGACGGCCATCGTGCCGGGCCGTTGCTGGGGGAGCGTCTGGGTGGCGAGGACGTGCTCGACCTCGCTCGTGCCGATGCCGAAGGCGAGGGCCCCGAACGCCCCGTGGGTCGAGGTGTGGCTGTCGCCGCACACGATCGTCATGCCCGGCAGCGTGCGGCCCTGCTCCGGGCCGATCACGTGGACGATGCCCTGGTTCGGGTCGCCCATGCCGTAGTGGGTGATGCCGAACTCGCTCGTGTTCGCGGCCAGGACCTCGAGCTGCTTGGCCGAGACCGGGTCGGCCACCGGCTTGTCGATGTCCTCGGTGGGCACGTTGTGGTCGGCGGTGGCGATGGTGAGCTCGGGGCGGCGGACGCGGCGCCCGGAGATGCGGAGCCCGTCGAAGGCCTGCGGGCTCGTGACCTCGTGGACGAGGTGGAGATCGATGTAGAGCAGGTCGGGTTCGCCGGGTGCGGACCGCACCACGTGGCGGTCCCAGACCTTCTCGGAGAGCGTGCGGGCGGGCATCGGCGCGAGTCCTTGTCGTCTTACATGTTGAGACGCTAATCTCGTCCTGTGGACAGTGTAAGCGGGGTCGGGGTCCTCGACAAGGCGATGGCCGTGCTCGGCGCCCTCGAGGCGCGCCCGGCCACGCTGGCCGACCTGGTCGAGCGCACGGGCCTGTCCCGCGCCACCGCCCACCGGCTCGCCGTGGCCCTGGAGGACCACGGTCTCGTGCGGCGCGACGACGACGGCCGGTTCTGCCTCGGCCTCCGGTTGATCTCGCTCGGCCACGAGGCGGCGGAGGCCGTGCCGGTGTGGGCGGCGGCGCGGCCGGCGCTCGCCTGGCTGCACGAGCAGACGGGGGAGTCGGTGCAGCTCTTCGTGCGTGACGGCGAGGCTCGCGTCTGCGTGGAGTCGATCGAGTCGCTGCGCGAGCTGCGCACCATCGTCCCCGTCGGCGCCCGGCTGCCCCTGGACGCCGGCAGCGCCGGCCGCGTGCTGAGCGGTGGCGCGAACGGCCAGTGGGTGGCCAGCGTGGCCGAGCGCGAGGAGGGCGTCGCCAGCGTGTCCGTCCCAGTGCACGACCGCACCGGCCGCATGGTCGCGGCGGTGTCGGTCAGCGGCCCCATCCAGCGCCTGACCCGCAGGCCCGGCCAGCGCTACGGCGACGCCGTCGCCGAGGCCGCCCGCCAGGTCGAAGCCGCCATCGCCCGCTAGGCCTCGCGGAGGGCGGCGATCGGGTCGGCCCGGCCGACGCGGATCGCGGGGATGGCGGCGCCGATGAGCGCGACGACGATGGCGCTGATCCCTGCCGCGGCGATCCCACCCAGCTGCGGGCGGTAGGGGATGACGAGGCCCGTGCTCACCTCCGACGCCCAGGTGAAGCTCAGGAGGGGCAGCTGCGCGCTGGCCGCCCCGACGGCGGTGGCCACGATGCCGAGCAGCAACGTCTCGACGACCATCGTGCGGGCGAGGGCCCGCGGGCCCATGCCGAGGGCGGCGAGCAGCCCGCTGTCCCGGCGACGCTGGATCGCCGAGAGGAGCAGCGTCGACGCGGTGGCCACGACGGCGACGAAGAGGATCCCGCGCTGCATGGCCCAGAACGGCGAGGCGATCTCCGTGAACTCGTCCCGGTAGTCGACCGCGAGCTCCGAGGGATCGAGGATGACGAGACGGCGGTCGATCCCCGCGGCGCGGAGCTCGTCGGCGAGCTCCTCCGGGGTGGTACCCGCGGTGGGGACGACCTGGAGGCGATCGGGCGGTCGGGGCCCGGTGATCGTCCGCATCACCTCGGCGGTCGTGGTGATGCTCCGGCCGATGCCCGACGGGGCCGACCACACCCCGCCGACGGTGAGCTCGACCGTGCCGTAGCGACCCGGCACCGCGATGCGGTCGCCGACGTCGAGGTCCAGGTCCCGGGCCAGTCGCGGTCCCACCATCGCCTGTCCCGCCGCGAGCGCGGTCGAGCCGTCCGAGCCGCGGTGCACGCCGTAGCCCGGGACCATCCCGTCGACCCCGTCGAGCTCCACCAGGCCCCCGAGCGACGGATGGTCGACCGCCCCGACGTACCAGTGCTCGATCCGGTCGACGTGTGGGAGGGCGGCGATCCGGCGCTCGATGCTGGGTGGCGTCTTCGCATCGATCGAGCTCGTGTTGTTCGATCCGAGGGTCGAGACGTAGACCCGCCCCGCGTAGCCCTCGCGGGCCAGCCGCTCGGCGCCCGCGCCGATCCCGGGCACGATGCTGCTCAGCACCACCGCCATGATCGCGGGAGCGGCGATCGCGGCGGCGATCGCCGCGGTGCGCTTCGGCATCGACAGCAGGTTGTCGAGCGCCACCCGGCCCGCTCCCGTCGCGAAGCCGCGGCGGCCCCGCAGCAGCCGGAGGGCGGGCACCACCACGACCCAGTTGATCTGGAACGAGACGACGAAGGACACGAGCATCCCGGCGAGGAGGACCGGGGGCTGCCACGTCTCGAGGGAGCCGTCGCGCTGGGCGATCCAGGACGCACCGAACGTGACGGCGGTGATCGACGGGAGCGCGATCGCCCAGGCGCGCGTGCGCTGGCGGTTCGGTTCGTACCGGCCTCGCTCGGAGAGCTCGCTCGCCAGCTCGCGCTTGGATGCCCGCATCGCGGCGACGAGGGAGGAGGCGACGCAGACACCGATGCCGACGACGACGCCCACCCCGAACGCGAGGGGTGTGACGGCCAGCGGGATGCGGAGTCCGGTGGCTCGGGCCACCTGGTCGGAGAGCGCCGACACGAACGCAGACGCGACGAGCGCGCCGAGCGCCAACCCCACGACGCCTCCCAGCGCGCCGATCGCCATCGCCTCGGAGAGGATGCCGGCGACGAGGCCACGTGGCGTGCGCCCGAGCGCGGCCGCGGTGGCGAGCTCGCGCCGGCGCTCCTCGAGCGACAGCTCCATCGTGTTGCGCACGAGCTGCCCGCCGATCAGCAGGGCGATGAGGCTGATGAGGAACATGAACGGCAGGACGAGGTCCGCGTACGCCGAGGCATCCACCGGCGACGACGAGCTGTCGGACACGAGGTTGTTGGGACCCACCGCGGCCACCAGCCCGCGCCGGAGCTCCGTCAGGTCGACGCCCGGCGCCGGCACGACATGGATCACGTCGAGCCCGCCGGGCCGCACGAACTCCCGCTGCGCCGTGGCGAGGTCGAACAGCGCCACCAGGCCTCCGTTGATGTCCCGGAGCTGCTCGACGACCGGCGCGCCCTCCAGCGGGAGGACGCGGAGGTCGGTGCGGAGCTCGCCGCGCGGCCCGACCCGGTCCCGCAGCACCGGTGAGATCGCGGGGCCCCCGTTGAGCGCGGCGAGCAGCTCGGGCGTGCACGCGATGTCGCCGGCGACGGCCTCGACGGAGCAGTCGACCCCCAGGATCGGGAGCAGGAGGACGTCGCCGTCCTCGTCGACCGCCTGCGTGATCGCCACCACCATCGGCACGGCCGCCTCGACCCCGTCGACGGCGGCCACCTTCGGCAGCACCGACGCGTCGAGGCCTCCGTGGTCGACGGCTCCCTCGATCCGCAGCGTCGCCGGGCCGCCGAGCGCCTCGGAGAACTGGCGCATCGAGCGCTCGAGGCTGTGCTGCGCGATGAGCACGCCCACCACGAGCGCGACCGCCGAGCCGACGGCGATCACCACGAGCGAGGTCCGCAGCGGTCGGGTCCGAAGGCCCCGCAGGTTCAGCAACCGGATCGCCCGACGACTCACCGCATTGCCCCTTCCCCTCTACCTACTCAACGATGTATATACCTAGGTATGCATGGTGGGCAAGGGGCAGACGGGCGGGTGGGCTGAGTGCTCCGCTTCGTCCTCCTCGGGCTCCTCGAGGCAGAGCCCCGCTACGGCTACGAGCTGAAGGCCGTCTTCGAGCAGTTCCTCGGCGGCACGTGGCAGCTCAACATCGGCCAGATCTACACGACCCTCGGGAAGCTCGAGGCGGAGGGGCTCGTGGCCGCGCAGGTGGTGCCGCAGGACAGCAGCCCCGACCGCAAGGTGTACGAGATCACCGACGCCGGCCGGGCGGCCTTGTCCGACTGGGCCACCACGGTGGAGGGGGGCCCGGTGCGGCTGCGCGAGGAGCTGTTCCTCAAGGTCGCGGTGCTGAGCCTGTCCGACAGCGGCCGGGCCCGGACGCTCATCCACGAGCAGCGGACCGCCCACCTCGCGACCCTGGCCGGGCTCGCGGACCTGCAGGCCGGCGCACCGCACCCCGCCACCGAGCTCCTCCTCGAGGCCGCGATGCTGCGGCTCGAAGCCGATCTCCGGTGGCTCGACCTGGCCGAGGACAGACTGAAGGAGTGGCCGGCATGACGACGGCAGGCACCCCCGCCATCGAGCTGCGGGGCGTGACCCGCGCCTACGTGAGCGACGACGACGCCCCGGCGACGACCGCGCTCGACGGCGTCGACCTCGCCATCGGGCGCGGCGAGCTCGTGGCCGTCTGCGGACCGTCGGGGTCGGGCAAGTCGACCTTCCTGCACCTCGCCGGCGCGCTCGACACCCCGACGAGCGGCGAGGTGATCGTGGACGGCGCGGACGTGGGCGACCTGACGGCGGCGGCGCGAGCCGACCTCCGCAACCGCTCGATCGGGTTCGTCTTCCAGGCCTTCAACCTGATGCAGGGGCTGACCGCGGCCGAGAACATCGGCCTGCCCGCGGTCCTGGCCCGCCGGAAGCCCGCCGACATCGACGCCAGCGTGGCCGACCTCCTCGACCTCGTCGGTCTCGCGGCGCGGGCCGACCGTCGCCCGAGCCAGCTGTCGGGCGGCGAGCAGCAGCGCGTCGCGCTGGCACGGGCGCTCGTGCTCGACCCGCCGATCGTCCTGGCCGACGAGCCCACCGGCAACCTCGACACCAACGCCGGCCGGGCCGTGCTCGACCTGCTGCTGGCCTCGCACTCGGCGGGGCGCACGGTCGTGATCGTCACCCACGACCAGCGCATCGCCGCGCAGGCCGAGCGCGTGATCTACCTGCGTGACGGCAAGGTGGCCCAGGAGGCCCACGCCCGGCCCGCGCCGGCGAACCTGACTGGCCTCCTCGACACCACCGTCGGGAGCTAACCGATCGAGACGATCTCGACGGTCAGCGTGGCGCCGGTGGGGGAGGTGAAGTCGACCTTGTCGCCCACCTTGGCCCCGACGATCGCCTGGCCGAGCGGCGACCTGGGGCTGATGATGTCGTGCTCGATGTCGCGCTCCTCGACCGAGCCGAAGTAGTAGGTCTCCGCGTCGTCGTCGCCCTCGTACCGCAGCTGGACGGTGGCCCCCGGCTCGACGACCTCGCCGTCGATGCCCTCGACGATCTCGGCGTTCTCGATCATCACCGCGAGCTGGCGGATCCGGGCCTCCATGTGACCCTGGTGGTCCTTGGCGGCGTGGTAGTCGCCGTTCTCCTTCAGGTCGCCGAGCTCCCGGGCCGCCTCGATCTTGCGGGCGATCTCGACGCGGCCGACCGTGGTCAGCTCGTCGTGCTCGGCCTTGAGCCGGTCGTACGCCGCCTGGGAGAGGGGATAGGTCTGCGCCATAGGTCCAACAAGCCTACCGACGCGCCCCCGGAGCAGGCATCAGCTCAGTTGACCTGGCGCTCCCGACCCTCCCAGTAGGGGGCACGGAGCTTGAACTTCTGGAGCTTGCCGGTCGCGGTGCGGGCCAGCTCGTCCCGGAACTCCACGGACGTCGGGCACTTGTAGCCGGCCAGCCGCTCCTTGCACCACGCCCGGAGCTCGTCCTCGGTCGCGCTGGTGCCGGGCGCGAGCACGACCAGGGCCTTGATGGTCTCGCCCCACCTCTCGTCCGGCACGCCGATCACGCAGACCTCCGCGACCGACGCGTGCGAGAACAGCGCGTCCTCGACCTCGATCGAGCTGACGTTCTCGCCGCCGGTGATGATCACGTCCTTCTTCCGGTCGCTGATCGTGAGGTAGCCGCCGTCGTCGATCGAGCCGCCGTCGCCGGTGTGGAACCAGCCGCCGGCCAGCGCCTCGTCCGTCTCCTCGGGCTGCTCCCAGTACCCGGCGAGGATGTGGTTGCCACGAGCGAGGACCTCACCCTCGCCGTCGACGGTGAGGTCGATGCCGACCGCCGGCACACCCGCGCGGCCGAGGCGCTGCGCCCGCTCGCCGGAGTCGAGGTCGTCCCACTCCGCCCGGCTCCGGTTGATCGTGAGCAGCGGGGCGGTCTCGGTCAGGCCGTAGATCTGGATGAACTCCCACCCGAGCTCGGTCTCGATGCGCTCGATCGTCCGGGTGGGCGGCGGGGCGCCGGCGACGACCATCCGCGTGCGCCCGGCCCCGGGGATCGGCCCGTCCCACGTCTGGGCCGCCTCCAGCACCATCGCCACGACCGCCGGGGCGCCGCACAGGAGCGTCACGCCGTGGTCGTCGATGCGACGCAGGATGTCGCCGCCGTCGACCTTGCGGAGCACGACCTGCGGCACGCCCATGGCGGTGAGCGCGTACGGCATCCCCCAGCCGTTGCAGTGGAACATCGGCAGCGTGTGCAGGTACACGTCGCGGTCGCTCACGCCCGTGTGCCACCCGAAGGTGGCCGAGTTGGTCCAGAGGTTGCGGTGCGTGAGCTGCACGCCCTTGGGCCGGGCGGTCGTACCGCTCGTGTAGTTGATCGTCGCGGTCGCGTCCTCGTCCTGGTCCTCCCAGGGCTCGGGCTCGCGCCCCTCGGCGAACAGCTCCGCATCGGTGGCCGTGCCGAGCACGAGGCGGTGCTTCACCTCGAGGTCGGCCACCGAGTCGGCGAGCTCGGCGTCCACCAGCAGCATCGTGGCCCCGGCGTGCTCGAGGATGTACGCGATCTCGGCGTGGGACAGGCGGAAGTTGACGGGCACGAGCACGCGGCCCCAGCCGCTCACGCCGAAGAAGGAGGTGAGGAGCCGGCCCGAGTTCTGGGACAGGATCGCCACCCGCTCGCCGCGGCCGATGCCCCGCTCGTCGAGGGCCGCCGCCTGGGCCCGGGCCAGCTCCCGCATCCGCCGGTACGTGACGTCGCCGAGGCCGCCGCCGGGCGGGTCGGGCTCGTCGATCAGACCGACGCGGTCGCCGTAGACGAGGGCGGCGCGGTCGAGGTGGCCGCCGATGGTGAGCGGTGTGCGCATGGAGATCCCCCTGGAGCCCGGACGGCGGGGACCGTAGCCCGCTTGACTCGTACGGGCGGGCAGAGGACACTTCCGGGGATGTCAATGGCCGCTCAGGTAATCATCATCGTGTAGCGCACGCCGGGCTTCGGCGTGCGCTGCCTTCGACCGTCCGCCTCGGTGGGCGGTTTTTCCGTTCTCTGGCAGGATTTTCGAGCAAGGAGCAGGAGTGGGTCACAAGGTCGGCGTGGTGGGAGGCGACGGGATCGGTCCCGAGGTCGTCGCGGAGGCGCTCAAGGTCGTGCGCGCCGCCGGGGTGGCGCTGGACACCGTCGACTACGACCTCGGTGGCAGCCGCTTCCTCCGCGACGGGACGGTGCTGCCGGACGAGGTCGTCGAGGAGTGGCGGGGCCTCGACGCCCTGCTCGTCGGCGCCGTCGGCACCCCCGGCGTCCCCCCCGGCGTGATCGAGCGTGGCCTCCTGCTGAAGATGCGCTTCGAGCTCGACCTCTACATCAACCTGCGGCCGTTCACGTACCCCGAGCGGGGCATCGACATGGTCGTGATCCGGGAGAACACCGAGGGCTCCTACGCCGGCGAGGGCGGGGCCCTCCGCAGGGGCACGCCCCACGAGGTGGCCACCCAGGGATCGGTCAACACCCGGATGGGCGTCGAGCGGGCCGTCCGGTACGCCTTCGAGCTGGCCGAGAGCCGACCCCGCAAGCACCTCACCCTGGTCCACAAGACCAACGTCCTCACCTTCGCCGGTGACCTCTGGCAGCGCACGTTCGACGAGGTCGCCACGGAGCACCCGGGCGTCGGCACGGCCTACAACCACGTCGACGCCGCCTGCATCTACTTCGTGCATTCGCCCGAGCAGTACGACGTGATCGTCACCGACAACCTCTTCGGCGACATCCTCACCGACTTGGCGGGGGCGGTGTCCGGGGGCATCGGCCTGGCGGCATCGGCCAACCTCAACCCCGCCCGCACCGGGCCGTCGCTGTTCGAGCCCGTCCACGGGTCGGCGCCCGACATCGTCGGCACCGGCACGGCCAACCCGACCG
>DATFFY010000246.1:0-7600 GCA_035249805.1 Acidimicrobiales bacterium
GCCGCGGCCGCGCCCGGGATCGCGGTGCCCACCCACCTGGGCGGCGGCACCGGCGGGATGTCGGGCGGGGTGCTGCGCCCGTTCGTCGAGCCGCTGGTGGAGGAGCTCGTCGCCGCGCACCCCGGCCTGCCGGTGCTCGCCTGTGGGGGCGTGGTCAGCTCCGAGATCGCCGTCGGCTACCTGGACCGGGGGGCGGTCGCCGTGCAGGTCGGCACGGCGAGCCTCTACGACCCGCGGGCCTGCCACAAGATCGCCCGGGGCGTCGTCCGTCGTCTGCGAGGGCGGAGCTGATGGCTCGCCTCGCCAACGTCCTGCGGGTCGCGCTGGCCCTGCTGCGCCGCCCGGGCCTCTGGCCCGCCGCCGTCGGCGTCGTCGTCCGCATGGGTCCGCGCCCGGACCGCGCGTACCTGCGCTACCGCGGCCAGGCCGTCTACGGCGCGCCGCTGTCGCTCGTGCCGCCCGAGGACGTGGTGCGGTACCTCGAGTGGTGCAGGGCGTTCCCCGGCCCGATCCGCTAGGCCATCGGACCATGACCGACACGACGGCCCCGGACCCGGAGCTCCTCGCCGCCATCCGCGAAGCCTTCGAGGAGGTGCCGATCCACAAGTTCGTGGGTCTGAAGGTGGTGCAGCCGGGCTACGACGGCCCGGCGATCATGGAGATCCCGATCGGTCCCAACGCGCTGGGCCGCACGGGGCAGCTGCACGGCGCCGTCATCGCGCTGATGTGCGACGTGACCTGCGCGTCCGCGGCCAGCACCGCGTCGACGTACGACCACCTCACCACCGCGCTGGTCACGGCCGACCTCCACGTCCGGTACCTCGGCGCGGCCAAGGGCGAGCGGGTGCGGGTGGAGGCGCGGGTGGTGAAGGCCGGCCGGCAGCTCATCGTGGTGCACGGCGACGTGATCGACGGGGAGGACAAGGTCGTCGCGGTCGCCGACTTCTCGGCCATGCTCGTGCCCCTCCGGCAGCCGCTCGACGTCGAGGCACCCTCGGCGGACAAGGGCTAGACCGGAGGCGTGGACCCGACCTACCCGCCCGAAGCGGCCGAGTACCGGGAGAAGGTGCGGGCCTTCCTGGCCGAGCACCTCCCGGCCGACTGGAAGGGGATCGGTGCCCTGCCCCGTGAGGAGGTGGAGCCCTTCACGAGGCGATGGCGAGCCACGCTCCACGCAGCCGGCTACCTCGCCACCTCGTGGCCGACCGAGTACGGCGGCCCTGGGCTGACCGCCCTCGAGCAGGTCATCCTCGCCGAGGAGTTCCAGCGGGCGGGCGTGCCCCTGGGCGGCACGAACGACGTCTTCTCGATCCAGATGGTCGGCAACACGCTGCTCGACTGGGGCACCGACGAGCAGAAGCGCCACTACATCCCGCGGATCCTGTCCGGCGAGGACGTGTGGTGCCAGGGCTACTCGGAGCCGAACGCCGGCTCGGACCTCGGGAACATCGGCTGCCGGGCCCACCTCGACGGCGACGAGTGGGTGATCAACGGGCAGAAGATCTGGACCTCGGCCGGGCACCTGGCCAACTGGATCTTCGTGCTCACCCGCACCGACCCGGACGTGCCGAAGCACAAGGGCATCACGTTCCTGCTGTGCCCGATGGACCAGCCCGGCGTCGAGGTGCGGCCCATCCGGATGATCTCCGGCGAGTCGGAGTTCAACGAGGTGTTCTTCACCGACGCACGGTGCCCGAAGGAGAACGTGGTCGGCGAGATCAACGGCGGCTGGGCCGTGGCCATGACGCTGCTCGGGTACGAGCGAGGTGAGGCCGCGGCCACCTTCCCGCTGATGTTCCGCACGGAGCTGGATCGCCTCGTCGCGCTGGCGCGGGCGCGGGGCCGCAACGCCGATCCCGTGATCCGGCAGCGGCTGGCCGACTGCCACAGCCGGGTCGAGGTGATGCGCTACCTCGGCCTGCGCTCCCTCACGCAGTTCCTCAACGGCCACCACCCGGGGCCCGAGGCCGGCATCTTCAAGCTGTACTGGAGCGAGTACCACAAGGTCGTGACCGAGCTCGCCGTCGACGTGCTCGGCAGCGACGGGCTCGTGCCCGCCGGTCGCTGGCCCGCGTCGTCGTTCCAGACCGACGACCCGGGCGCCCCCAACGACAGCGCCAGCTGGGTGGGCGCCTTCTTCAACGCCCGGGCCGGCACCATCTACGCGGGGTCCAGCCAGATCCAGCGGAACATCCTCGGCGAGCTCGTGCTCGGCCTCCCCAAGGAACCCCGCTCCGGCACCCCGCAGTCCTGGCGCGAGGAGCAGGCCGCCCGCTGACCTCGCCTCAGCGGCGCCGGAGGTAGTCCAGCTCGAAGTCGTTCTGCCACGTCTGGCCGTCGTGGCAGATCTCCCAGGCCCCGCGGATGGCGCGGCCGTCGTCGTCGAAGGTCCCGACGTAGCGCTGCATGAAGTCGAGCGGGGTGAAGTCGGCGGTGGACCGCTCGAGCGTCCACGTCGTCCCGTCGAACCCCATCTCGTACACGCGGGCGACCCCGCGGTTGTCGAAGTAGTGCTGGGTGAAGCCCCCGGTCGCCTCGTTGGCACCGAGGATGCAGTGCCCGTTCGGGACCGGGTCCGGCGCCTGTGAGCGCATGAGCAGGAAGGCCCCGCCCAGCAGCCACTCGAAGGTGGTGGACACCTCTCCCTCCACCGGGGGGGCCTGCCACTCGGCGGGGAACCGGGCCTCGACGTCCCAGGTCCCGACGAACGGCTCCAGATCCTCGATGGGCATGGGCGGACCGTACCCTGGCACGCACGGAGCAGCCCTCGCGTTGGCTGGGTATGCGGCGGGGTTTGCGGGGTAGGGGCAGCGGCGTGACCGTCGTCGACCCGACGCCCGCCTCCCACGCCTTCGGCGTGGAGCTCGGCCAGTTCGACGGTCGACTCGTGCTCCGCCTGTGCGGCGACCTCGACAGCCAGTCGGCCCCGGAGCTGCGGGACCTGATCGACGAGCTGGCCATCGACGGCGACACCGTCCTCGACCTCGAGGAGCTCACCTTCATCGACTCGTCGGGGCTCGGGTGCCTCTTCCGCCTGCAGCAGCGGGTGGCGGACGCCGGCGGCCTGGTCGAGGCGCACGGGGCGTGCCCGCAGGTGCGGCACGCCATCCAGATGGTCCAGCTGAACCGGGTGATGGCCGTCCTCCAGTAGGTACCGTTGGCGCATGCCGGAACCGGGGGCCAGAGCGCTCCCTCGTGGGCCGCACAAGCTCTCCCGCGAAGAGGTCGAGGCGTCGCAGCGCCAGCGGCTCTTGGCGGCCGCCACGGAGGCGGTCGCCGAGAAGGGCTACGTCGCGACGTCGGTCGCCGACGTCCTGCGCCGGGCCGGCGTGTCCCGCACGACGTTCTACCGGATGTTCACGGACAAGCAGGACTGCTTCCTCGCCGCGCTGCAGGTGAACGCCGACACCGTCGCGGCGCTCATGGAGGCGGAGCTCGAGGCGGCCCGGGCCGAGTCGCCGGACCCCCTCGTCCGCCTCGACCGCGTGCTCGGGACCTACCTCGACCTGCTGCACGCTGCCCCGGCCCTGGCCCGCGTGTTCCTGGTCGACGTGTACGCGGCCGGCCCGGAGGCCATCGAGCAGCGCCGGCGCACGCTCGACCGCTTCGTCGACATCGTGGCCGAGACCTACCGCGGCTCGAGGGGCCCCCTCGGCACGGCGCCCGAGCAGCGCATGGCGGCGGAGGTGCTCGTCGGCGCGGTGAGCTCGATGGTCACCAACGCCGTCGGCGCCGGCGACGTCGAAGCCCTCCCGGCGATGCGTAGGCCCTTGATGCAGCTGGCCGAGCGCATCCTCGGCCACGGCGACTGATCCTCCGCGTCAGGTCACAGCAGCTCGGCGATCGGCGGGAGGTCGCCCTCGCGCCGGAACCAGGCGTGGAGCTGGTCGAGCAGCTGGGCGACGTCGGGCGGGCCATCCCAGCGCAGCGCGAGCTCCTCGGGCCCGGTGTGCACCTCGAAGCCCCAGAACGCGCAGCACCGGTGCTCCTCGGACGCGAACCGGCGCACGTCGGCCTCGGTCCCGGCGTCCGGTGCGAAGCACAGGAGCAGCCCGTGCTCGGTGCGCTCCACCGCCCGCAGCACGCCGCGGAGGCGCTCCAGCAGCTCGACGCGCTCAGGGATGTCCGCCGCATCGATCGTGCAGGCGATCGGCACGGTGGCGTCGTGGATCGGGATCGAGCGGCGCATCGTCACATCATGGACGGTACGCCTTCGACCTCGGTTGAAGTCCAGCCCCTTCGTCGGGCGTTCGCCCTAGAGCAGGGTCACGCTCACGTCGTCGACCTGGGCCCAGGTGTCGCCGTTGGCCCAGAGCCCGGCGAACAGCACGAGGCTCGTGTTGCCCCCCGTCGCCACGTCGACGGTCAGCGGCGCGTAGCCGTCGAGGCGTCCGTAGCGCCGCTCGCCCAGCACCTGGCCACCGAGGGTGCGCAGGCCCAGGTAGCCGTCGGCGTTGTTGGCCGACGTGCGGACCCACGCCGTGACCCGGTAGGTCCGGTTGGCCTGCACCGAGATCGTCTGGTGGAGGTCGTTCCACCCGCTCGTGCTGCGGACCCAGCCGTTGCCCACGCCGGTGCGGGCGAACCCGCCGCCGTCGCGCCCGCACTGCCCGGTGCACGCCCACGGCGCCAGCCCGCTCTCGAAGCCGCCGTTCACCACGGGGTTGGACGGGGCCGGCGGCGGGACGCCGGGCGCCTGCAGCACCGACATCATGCGGGGCAGCGCGTCCAGCAGCGCGAAGTTCCAGCAGCCGAAGTTGTGGCCGCCGTCGCAGCCGAACGGCGAGCCGGGCCCGGGCCGCCCGTACATCCAGTAGAAGTGCGGCACGCCGGCGTTGCCGAGCGCGGCGGAGAAGCGGTCGGCCGACGCCCGCATCGTGCCCTCGAGCACGTCCTGGTCGTTGATCCCGGCGCCCGCGTAGAGCGCGATCGACACGCCGTGCAGCCGGCTCGCGCGGTTGAGCGGGTTCAGCGCGTTCCACGTGCCGTCGAACGGCCAGAACGGGTTGCCGAACGGGCCGTACGGGTTGAACCCGTGCTGCGCGGCCTGCTCGGTGATGACGGACCGGGTGCCCGGGTCGCCGAGGTCGACCGCGCCGGAGAAGCTGCCGACGAAGGCGAACAGGTCCGGTCGGTCCTGCGCGTAGCGGACGGCGCCGAAGCCGCCCATCGACAGGCCGGCGATGGCCCGGCCGCTCTTCGAGGCGATCGTCCGGAGGTTGGCGTCGACCCACGGGATGAGCTGGTCGACGTGGAAGTCGCGCCACGCCTGGGGGGTGCTGCCCGGGCTGACCCAGCTCGTGTACCAGCCCACCTTGCCGCCGTCGGGCATCACGGTGATGAGCGGTCGGCCGCTCGTGAGGCTCTCGACGGCGCCGCCGCCCGTCGTCCACTGGGCGCTGTTGCCGCCCGCGCCGCCGTGCAGGAGGTACAGCACCGGGTACCGGGTGGCGCCCGACTGGAAGTAGTCGTTCGGCAGCGTGATGCGCACGCGGTGGGGGCCGTTGACCGCGTTCGCGCCCACCTTCGCCGTGCTGACGTCGACCTCCAGGGTGCGGGCGGTGATCCAGCGCCATCCCCCGACGGTGATGCCGAACCCGGAGGTCATGTTGGGGGCGTCCGCCCCCGCTGTCGGCGCCGGCGTGCCGGGGAGCGTCCCGAGCGCGGCGAACGAGAGCAGCACGGCAGCTGCAGCGCGGAGCAGTCGGCGCATCGGAAACCCCCTGGATGCCGGTCCCGGTCCGACCCTACAAGAGAGAAACACTCATGTCTATGACTTTGTCGCCCAACGGGACCGAGGTTCCGTCGACCCCGTCCGGGGTACGCAGCAGCCGTCCTGGACCTCGGCTTCGGAGCTGCACATGCGGGCGTCGCACCTGGCGCGCTACAAGGACCTCGCGTCACTGCTGGTGAAGCACCGCCACCTCGTCACCAGCGGGCCGGACGCGGAGCCCGCGGCCGACGGCGACATGGCCGCCGACGCGGAGGCGCTCGCGCGCGACCTCGAGGAGCTCGGCCCGACCTTCGTGAAGCTCGGGCAGCTGCTGTCCACCCGTGCGGACCTGCTGCCGGCGCCCTACCTGCAGGCGCTCACCCGCCTCCAGGACAAGGTCGAGCCCTTCGGGTTCGAGGTCGTCGAGGAGGTCGTCGAGCGGGAGGTGGGCGCCCGCATCTCGAAGGCGTTCCGGTCCCTCGACCACCGCCCGCTCGCGTCGGCGTCGCTCGGACAGGTGCACCGGGCCGAGCTGCGCGATGGCCGCTCCGTCGTGGTGAAGGTGCAGCGCCCCGGGATCCGGGAGCGGATCGTGGAGGACATGCAGGCGATCCACGAGATCGCCGAGCTCGCGGACCGCCACTCCGAGACGGGACGCCGGCTGGGCTTCGCCGACATGGTCGCCGAGTTCAGGGCGTCCCTGATGCGCGAGCTCGACTACGGGCAGGAGGCCGCCAACCTGGTGGCGCTCGGCTCCCACCTCGCCGACCACGAGCGCATCGTGGTGCCGCAGCCGGTGCCCGACTACTCGTCGGAGGTCGTGCTCACCATGGAGCACGTGGCCGGCACCAGCATCAGCGCCGCCGGCCCGCTGCGGCTCATGGAGGTGGACGGGCCGGTGCTGGCCCGTGCGCTGTTCCGCGCCTACCTCGACCAGATCCTCGTCCACGGCTTCTTCCACGCGGACCCGCACCCGGGCAACGTGCTGCTCACCGACGACGGCCGGCTGGCCCTGATCGACCTCGGCATGACCGCGCGCATCGCCCCGGAGATGCAGGACCGACTCGTGACGCTGCTCCTCGCCATCGGCGACCGGCGCGGTCGCGACGCCGCCGACGTCGCGATCGCCATCGGCCGCCCGCTGGACTGGTTCGACCCGGAACAGTTCCGCCAGCGCGCCGCGGACCTGGTCGGTCGGGCGGCCGGCGCGGTCGGGGAGCTCCAGGCCGGCGCGCTCGTCGCCGAGCTCATCCAGATCGCCGGCGCCTCCGGGCTGCGGCTGCCGTCCGAGCTGACCATGCTCGGCAAGGCCCTGCTCAACCTGGACGAGATCGTCCGCCTCCTCGACCCCACCTTCAGCCCGGACGAAGCGATCCGGGACGAGACGACGGAGCTGATGCGCAAGAAGCTCCTGCAGTCGGCCTCGCCGGGGAACGTGCTCAGCGCGGCCATGCAGGCCAAGGAGTTCGCCGAGCGCCTCCCGGCACGGGTGGGCCAGGTCATGGACGCCCTCGCGGAGGGCCAGGTCACGATCAACCTGAAGGGCCTCGACGAGGAGAACCTGATGCGGGGGGTGCAGAAGCTCGCGAACCGGGTCGCGGCCGCCGTCGTCGTGGCCGCGCTCGTCATCGGTGCCGCGCTCATCATGCGGATCGAGACCGAGGCAGAGCTCTTCGGCTACCCCGCGGTGGCGATCGTGCTGTTCCTCCTCGCCGCGGTCGGTGGGATCCTCCTGGTCGGCAGCATGCTGCTCAGCGACCTCCCGCAGCGACGGCGTCGCGAGCGCCGGTGACCGCCCACGGCGGATGGACACTGGTCGGGGTCCTGGCGCTGGCCCTGGCGGTGCTGGTGTGGGCCCGCCACCTCGTGCTGCCGGCTCGTCCCGCG
>DATFFY010000247.1:0-2605 GCA_035249805.1 Acidimicrobiales bacterium
GGCGACCCGGGCGGCGCGGGGTAGAGCCCCGCGACCTGCAGGCGGTCGGCGCTGTTGAGCCCGGCCGCCCGCACCGCGACGAGCACCTCGCCGGTGGCCGCCTCCGGGTCCGGGTGCTCGCGCCACTCGAGCGCGCCGTCGACGATGGTGACCGCTCGCATCACGTCACGCCACTCGACGGCAGAGAGCTCAGCGGGAGTCGATCGGGGCGTAGGTGCGCTCGTCGACGCCGACGTACAGCTGGCGTGGGCGCACGATGCGCTGATCCTGGTCGAGCAGCTCGACCCAGTGGGCCAGCCAGCCGGCGGTGCGGGGGATCGCGAAGAGGACCGTGAACATCTCCACCGGGAAGCCCATCGCCTGGTAGATGAGGCCCGAGTAGAAGTCGACGTTCGGGTACAGGCGCCGCGACGTGAAGTACTCGTCGGACAGCGCCACCTCCTCGAGCTTCAGGGCGATGTCCAGCAGCGGGTTCTTGCCGGTGATCGCGAAGACCTCGTCGGCGGTGTCCTTGATGATGCGGGCTCGCGGGTCGTAGCTCTTGTACACGCGGTGGCCGAAGCCCTGGAGCCGGCCCTTGCCCGCCTTCACCGACTCGATGAAGGCGGGGACGTTCTCGAGCGACCCGATCTCCGTGAGCATGCGGATCACGGCCTCGTTGGCGCCGCCGTGGCGGGGGCCGTAGAGGGCGGCGGCCGCGGCCGCGGTGCTGACGTACGGGTCGGCGTGGGCCGAGCCGACCGTGCGCATCGCGGTCGTGCCGCAGTTCTGCTCGTGGTCGGCGTGCAGGATGAAGAGCACGTCGAGGGCCCGGGCCAGCGACGGGTTGGCGTCGTAGCGGGGCTCGGCCACCTTCCAGAGCATCGACAGGAAGTTGGCGGTGAACCCGAGCGAGTTGTCCGGGTACACGAACGGCATCCCGACGCTGAACCGGTGGCACGACGCGGCGAGCGTCGGCATCTTGGCGATGAGCCGCACGATCTGCTTGTTGCGGTTCTCCGGGTCGTGGATCTCGCCGGCGTCGGGGTAGAAGGTCGACAGCGCGGCGATGGCCGACACAAGCATCCCCATCGGGTGGGCGTCGTAGTGGAAGCCCTCGAGGAACCGCTTGCGCACGTTCTCGTGGATGAACGTGTGGTACGTGATCTCGTGGACCCAGGCCTCGTACTGCTCGGACGTCGGCAGCTCGCCGTAGATGAGCAGGTAGGCGACCTCCAGGAAGTTCGACTGCTCGGCCAGCTGCTCGATCGGGTACCCGCGGTACCGCAGGACACCGGCCTCCCCGTCGAGGTAGGTGACGGCGCTGGACGTGACCGCGGTCGTGTCGAGCGCTGGGTCGTAGAACCACAGGCCCGGCAGGTGCTTCTTCCACTCGGCGGCGGACACCCCGCCGTCGACGATCGGCACCTCGAACGACTCCCCCGTGCGGTTGTCGGTGAAGGTGATGCTCTCGGCCACGGCTCCGAGGTTAGAGGCCGAGCCGCCAGGCGAGGCCCCAGACGGCACAGTGGTCGTGGTTTGGCTCCGGCACGAGACCCCTAGAGCCCCCGAGACCCGCTCACAGCGGTGTGTTGCAGTGCCTTCTCGGGACGAGCTGCTCGCGCTTGGTGGCCAGCACGTCGAAGGCTGCGGCCACCTCCCGGCGGGTGTCGGCGGGGTCCACGACGGCGTCCACGGCCCCCCGGTCCGCGGCCACGTAGGGGTTGAGGAACCGCTGCTCGTACTCCTTCTCGAGCTCGGCCCGGCGCTCCGGCGTCTCCCGCCGGTGGAGGACCTCGACGGCGCCCTTCGCCCCCATGACGGCGATCTCGGCGGACGGCCACGCCAGGTAGAGGTCGCTGCCCATCGCCCGGCAGTCCATGACGATGTACGCGCCGCCGTAGGCCTTGCGGAGCACGACGGCGACGCGGGGCACCGTGGCCCGGGCGTACGCGAACGCGAGCTGCGCCCCGTGGCGGATCATGCCCCGCCACTCGAGGTCCTTTCCCGGGTAGAAGCCCGGTGTGTCGACGAGCGTGAGCAGCGGGATGCCGAAGGCGTCGCAGAAGGCGACGAAGCGGGCGCCCTTCTGCGAGGCCGGGATGTCGAGCGTGCCCGCGATGGCGCTCGGCTGGTTGGCGACGATGCCGACGGTGCGGCCGCCGATCGAGGCGAGCGCGGTCACGAGGTTCGGAGCCCACCGCCCGCGGAGCTCGAGCAGCTCGTGGTCGTCGACGATGGCCCGCACGACGTCGCGCACGTCGTAGCCGCCGGTCGCCGAGGCGGGGATGCACTCGCCGGCCTCCGGCGTCGCTCGGTCGACGGGGTCGTCGGTGAACCAACGCGGTGGCTCCTCGTCGACGTTGGAGGGCAGGTAGGTGAGGAGGTCGCCGAGCGCGGCGAGCGCGGCATCGCGGTCGGCGACGACGAGCGCGGCGAGCCCCGTCCCCGTGGCGTGCACGCCGGCCCCGCCGAGCTCGTCGGCATCGAGGGCCTCACCGGTGAAGGTCTCGACCATGCGGGGGCCGCACACGTAGGCGTACGCGTCCTCGGTCATCACCACGTGGTCCGCCAGGCCGAGGAGCAGCGCGGGGCCCGACACGACCGGTCCGGTCGTGTCGGGCCC
>DATFFY010000248.1:0-2358 GCA_035249805.1 Acidimicrobiales bacterium
GGCTGCGTGAGCGACCTCAGCGCCCTGGCCCCCGTGCCGGTCCCGAGCGTGCAGGACCCGATCAGCGCGATCTTCGGCATCCTCGGGATGTTCGGCGGCCTCGGTGGCGGCTCGCTGCCGGCGCCGCCTGACCCGGCCGCGGTGCAGGCCGCGGTCGCCGGTTGCATCGGTGAGGTCCTCGGCCTCCTCCCCGACCCGGCCGCGCTGGCCACCGCGCTCACCGCGGCGTTCGGCGACCTCGTCCCCGGGCCGGTGGCGTCGGTGATCGAGCTGCTGCTCGGCGAGACCGGCGGACTGCCGGACGCGCAGCACCTCCTCGACCTCGTCACGGCGCTGACGACGGCGACGGGCGGCCCGACGGCCATCCTCCACGAGCTGACCAGCCTGCTGGAGACCGTGCTCCCGGCCCCGCTGGCCGACCTCCTGGCGCTGCCCCTGTCCATCGTCGACCAGATCTTCACGACGATCGGCCTGGCGCCCTAGTCACCCAACGGCTGCAGCGGTCGCAGCCGGGGCAGGCGCGGTCCCCCAGCCGGGACCGCGCCTGTTCGCGTCAGGCGCGAAGGCGGACGTCGAGGCGCTCGGCAGGGCTGGCGCCGGAGTCCGCGCCGACCTGCCAGTCGGCGCTGACCTCGAGCTGCTCGAGGGCCAGCACGGCCTGCCCGTCCACGATGTCGTGCAGGGGCACGATCGGGAACGGCTCGGCGCCGGCGGCCCTGCCGTCGAGGTGGGCGGCCAGCGCGTCCGGGAAGCGCTCGAGGAGGGAGCGCACCACGTCCTGGTGCTGGCGGGCGAGGTAGCACCGGGCCCCGTCGGTGATCCGGTCGGCCATGACGCGCAGCTCATCGAGGTCGACGGGCTGCGACCGGCGGGCGTCGTCGAGCCGGGCCGCGATGCCGAGGCCGTCCTGCTTGCACGGCGTGCACTGCCCGCAGGACTCGACGGCCAGGAAGCGGGACACGCCGTGGGCGACGGCCACGATGTCGATCTCGTCGTCGATCACGATGAACCCGGCCGAGCCGAGCCCACCGCCCGCCGCCGCGAGTCCCTCCCAGCTGAGCGGCGCGTCCAGCGCGTCGCCGGGCAGGAACGGGTTCGCCGTCCCGGAGAGCACGGCGACGATGCGGGCCCCGAGCGGGCCGCCGCCCAGCTCGGTCAGGACCTGGCGCAGGGGCGTGCCCAGCTCGTACTCGCCCACGCCGGCCTGCTGGGTGCGACCGCTGACGGTGCACACGATCGTGCCGGGCGAGTCGGTGGTGCCGGCGCTGCGGAACCAGTCCGGGCCCCGCTCGACGATGGCGGGCACGTTGGCCAGCGTCTCGACGTTGTTGACGAGGGTCGACGGCGCCCCGGTGGTGCCCTCGGCGTCGGCGAGCTCCGTGCCGGCCTCCTCCGTCGGGTCGTCGCCGACCTGCTCCTGGCCGGCGCGGTACGGCGGTGCGACGCGCGGGAAGGGCGGCCGGCCCACGGACACCTCGAGCAGCGCGGTCTCCTCGCCGGTCAGGTAGCGGTCCGAGCCGTCGAACACGCCGAGGGCGACCTCTTGCTCCCAGCCGGCGGCGCGCAGCTCCGCGATGGCCGCCTCGATGCGGGTGCGCTCCGTGGTCGACGACGAGGTCAGCCCCACCAGCGCGCGGTCCGCGCCGACGGCGTGGGCGGCGACGAGCGCGCCCTCGAGCACGCGGTACGGGTTGCGCCGCACCAGGGTGCGGTCCTTGAACGTGCCGGGCTCGCCCTCGGCCGCGTTCACGACGACCGTCGCCGGCTCCGCGCCCCCGAGGCCGGCGACGGTGCGCCACTTCGTGCCGGTCGGGAATCCGGCCCCGCCCCGGCCCCGCAGTCCCGACGCCTCGAGCACCTCGATCACGGCGACCGGCTCGACCGCACGAGCGGCCTCGAGCCCCTTGCCGCCCCCGGCCGCCAGATAGGCGTCGAGCGACGGGACCGGGGCGTCGTCCAGGACGCGCTGCAACCGTGCCACCCCGAGGGCCTACCCAAGCCGCCGCCGTGCGATTCGGACGCCCCCCACCCCCCACATGCCCGAACTCGCGACGCCTGGCACACAGATGTGTAGGCCCAGCGCCGCGAGAACATCCTTCCAACCCCCCGAACTCGCGACGCCTGGCACACAGATGTGTAGGCCCAGCGTGGCGAGAAGCAGGGGGTGGTGGTGGGGGATCAGCGCGGGGGGCGGGATGGCCGGCGCACGGCCAGGAGCCCGAGCGCGGCGGCCATGGACGCGAGCGCGGCGAGGGCCGGGACGGTCACGCCGGTGGCCGGGAGCGAGCGGGCGCCGGCGGGCACCGATGACGTCGACGGGATCGACGACGGTCGCAGCGCGGGTGGGACGGGCGCCTC
>DATFFY010000249.1:0-2388 GCA_035249805.1 Acidimicrobiales bacterium
CGTGCGGTCGTGCCGGGTCCAGCTGCGCGAGGTGTCGATCGACGACGTCGCCGTCGACGCCGGCTACGCCGACCTGTTCGTCGTGCTGCGCGAGGGCGACGAGGTGCCCGGGCCCACCGACTGGGAGGCCATGGTGCGCACGGACCTGCGCCAGCGCCTGCCGCCCGGGCGGCACGAGCTGCGGGCCGTCACCGGCGACGACCAGACGGTGCGGGGCGAGGCGGTGCTGCGCTTCAGCGACGGTCACCGCCACCTGTTCCGCGGCGACGGCCACCTCGACGGCGCGTCACAGGTCGTCGCGCTCGACGACTTACCCTGAGGGAACGTCCCCGCCGGGGTGGCGCAACTGGTTGACGCGGAGGGCTTAAACCCCTCTGGCCTGGCAAGGGCCATGCGGGTTCGATCCCCGCCCCCGGCACCTCAGTACGACCGTCGGGCCCGGGTCGTCGGCGGAGGGTCGGCATCGGCTCGGGCCCGCGCATCGACGTAGCCGGGCAAGCGCGCGATGGCGGCGTCCACGCGGACCTCACCGCCCTCGCCGGTGCGGGCGGCGGTGATCAGGTCGGTGAGGGTGGCCGTGGACCAGTCGGCGACGGTGCCCGCCTGCTCGCGGGTGAGCTGGACCACCGTGCGGGGGTCGGGCTGCGGCGGATCGTCGGGGCCGGTGGGGACGGGCTCCTGGCAGATGTCGAAGCTGTGCAGGCCGGGGTACGCGTCGAACAGGTACGGGATGACCGCCGCCGCCGAGCTCACCAGCCGCTCGAGGTACTGCTCGTCGGTGGCCGGGCCGGTCGGTTCGACGTACAGCGCCAGGTGCTTGCCCCCCTCGAGGTCCACCACGCTCCCGTAGGTGAACTCGAGCCCCAGTGGATCGAAGAACCGCTGGAAGACCTCCTCGATCCCCTGGTCGTCGCCGGGCGGCAAGCCCTCGTCGCCGCCGTCGTCGCCGCACGCGCCCGCGGCCACGAGGAGGAGCTGAGCGCGGGAGACGGAACCGGCGACCAGGGGTAAAGTCCGCGGCATGACACGTTTCCGTGCACTGGTGGTGAGTGGGGTCATGGCGCTGACGCTCGGGTTCGGCGGCTGCTTCGAGTGGGGTGGCGGGGATCCGTGCGCACCCTCGGCGGCTGCCGGTGGTAGCGGTGGCTCCACCATCGTGATCTGCGATTGAGCTGACGACCGCAATCCCCTAGGGGAGGGGCGGCTGCCCGGAGTGCCCCGGGGCTGGCGCCGCGCGGCTCGGACCAGGCCTACGCGACGATCTCGCTGGTCTGCATGACCGGCGTGATCGTCGTGTAGTTGGCGACGTCGGAGAGGATCGCGCCGGTCCCCTCGTTGCCCATGGCCGCGCCGAGGGCCTCGAGGGACTCGAACTCGAAGTGGACCGACGCCTCGTAAGGCCCGTCGATGCCCTTGTCGACGGACGCCGGCACGCCCCACGTCTTCGTGGCGAGCGGCACGTGCTTGTCCCGGTAGTAGTCGTGGTCGAAGGTCGCGCCGTCGGTCTTCGGGTAGTGGACGCTGAGTCGGATCATGGGGCCGCACCGTAGCCACGATCGGGTCAGCGGCGGGCGAGATCCGCGACCGTCGCCGGCCAGCCTTCTCGAGCGCTCGGGTAGCGCGGCGCCCACCCGGTCGCTCCCCGCAGCTTGGCGTTGCTGACGCGGATCGAGCGCGTGACCGTCGTGGTGCGCTTGCCGAGGAGCAGGCCGGCTCGGCCGGGGACGCGGAGCCAGGGGCGCTTGCCCACGGCTGCGGCCAGGGCGTCGCTGAAGGCCTGCTTGGTGAGCGGCTCGTCGTCGACGACGTTGTAGATCCCGCTCGGCGCGTCGAGCAGGGCGACCACGGCCGCGCCGCCGTCGTCCACGTGGATCGACGACACGTAGCTGCCGGGCGGGCCCATCTGGATGCACAGGTGGCGTCGGGCCGTCGCCACGAAGACCTCGCTGTGGCTGGCCGTCGGACCGTAGAAGAGCCCGAAGCGCAGCACGATGCGGGTGCCGCCCTGGTCGGCGAAGCGCTGGGCCTGGGCCTCGGCGGCCAGGTTCGCCGCCGCCGCGGGAGGCGTCGAGTCCACGGCGACCGACTCGTCGATCCACGCGTCACCACGGTCGGGGTACAGCATCGACACCGACTCCTGGAGGTACCGGGGGACCCCCGAGGCCAGTGCGGCGGTGACGAGCGCGGTGGACCCCTCGGTGCGGACCTTCGTGTTGGTCCGCCACGCGCTGGTGAACGCGAACCTCCACATCGAGGGGAGCGAGGTGGCGAGGTTGACGACGGCGTCGTGACCCGCGACCGCGGGCGTGAGCGCGCCGACGTCGAACAGCGAGACCCGCACCGGCGTGGCGCCGAGCGCCTGCAGCGTGGCTGCCGCCTCGTGGGACC
>DATFFY010000250.1:0-7241 GCA_035249805.1 Acidimicrobiales bacterium
GAGCGCCTGGCCGCCGAGGCCGTGGTCCCGCCAGCGCCGTGGCCGGACGCGGTGCGGGCCGCGCTGGTCGACCTGCTGCTCACCGGCCACCGTGCCATCCCCGTCATCGAGTCGCTCGACCAGCTCGGCCTCTGGGTCCACGTGTTCCCGGAGTGGTCGGCGGTGCGCAGCAAGCCGCAGCGCAACGCCTACCACACGTACACGGTGGACCGTCACCTGGTCGAGGCCGCCGCCAACAGCGCATCGCTGGCCGGTCGCACCGACCGCGTCGACCTGCTCGTGCTCGGCGCCCTGCTGCACGACATCGGCAAGGGCTTCCCCGGGGACCACACCGAGGTGGGGATCGATCTCGTCGCGGGCATCGGCGCGCGCATGGGCCTGCCGCCGGAGGACGTGCAGGTGCTGCAGACGATGGTCCGCCACCACCTCCTGCTCCCCGACGTCGCCACCCGGCGCGACCTCGACGACGCGACCACGATCACCGCGGTGGCCGACGCGGTGGGCGACCAGCGCACGCTCTCCCTCCTCGGCGCGCTCACCGAGGCCGACAGCCTCGCCACGGGCCCGGCCGCGTGGGGTCGGTGGAAGTCCGACCTCGTGCGCGACCTCGTGCGCCGCACCACCCACGTGCTGGGCGGCGGCTCACCGGAGGAGGTGCGGGAGGACTTCCCCACGGCCGAGCACCTGGCGCTGCTCGGCGCCGGCCAGCAGGTGCTGCACGGCGACGGCGACCGGCTGACCGTGGTCACGCAGGACCGCCCCGGTCTCTTCAGCCGCGTCACCGGCGTGTGCGCGCTGCACGGCCTCGGCGTGCTGGACGCGGCGATCACCACCGTCGACGGCATGGCCCTGGAGGTGCTGCGGGTGGAGTCGAGCTTCGGCCCGACCATCCAGTGGGACAAGGTCGTCCCCGACCTCGAGAGCGCCATCGACGGGCGGCTCGCCCTCCAGGCCCGTCTGGCCGAGCGGGCCCGGGTCTACAGCCCCCGCAAGCCCACCGCTCCAGCCACCGAGCCGCCTCGGGTGCTCGTCGACAACACGGCGTCGCTCGGGGCCACCGTCGTCGAGGTCCACGCCACCGACGCCATGGGCGTCCTCTACCGGATCACCCGGGCCCTCTCCGAGCTCGACCTCGACATCGTCTCGGCGAAGGTCCAGACCCTCGGCGACCGGGTCGTCGACGCCTTCTACGTGCGCGGACCCGGTGGCGGGAAGCTCGAGGACCCGGCCGTCCTGGTCGAGATCGAGCGGGCCCTCCTCCACGAGCTCGCGGGATAGGTTCGGCCGGGCATGGCCCGTCGTCACCCGCCGACCCACCAGGACCTCGTGCGCTGGTCCGAGGCGCTGGCCGGGATCGCCCGCACGGGCCTCGGGTTCACGCAGAGCCTCTACGAGCGCGAGCGCTTCGAGGAGGTGCTCCACGTCGCCGGCGACATCAAGGCCGCGGCAGAGGCCGATCGCGAGCTCGACGTCGAGGACTACGTCGACGAGTGGATGCGCAACGTCGGCGAGGGCGTGGCCGGGTACGTCACCCCGAAGTCCGCCGTCGGGGCGGTCGTGTACGACGACCAGCAGCGGATCCTGCTCGTCCAGCGGGCCGACTCCGGCATCTGGCTGTACCCGACGGGCTGGGCCGACGTCGGCTACTCCGCGGCCGAGGTGGCCGTGAAGGAGGTGCTGGAGGAGACCGGCATCCACTGCGAGCCCGAGCGCGTGATCGCGGTGCTCGACGGCATGCGCATGGGCTTCACCCGCATCCCGTTGTACTCCACCGTCTTCCTGTGCCGCGCCGTGGGGGGTGACCTCGAGGCCCACCCGCTCGAGACCGCGGACGTCGGGTGGTTCGCCGAGGACGCGCTGCCGTCGATGACCGTCGGCGTCGGGCAGTGGGGCAAGCACGCGTTCGCCGCCATCCGCGGCGAGGTGCACGACGTGCTGTTCGACGCGGTTCGGGAACGGCCCTGGCACCCCGCCAACGAGTAGCCAGGCCGTCGGGCGTCAGTCGTCGCGGTCGCGGAGGAAGCGCTCGACCTCGTCGGCCAGCGACACCGCGCTGGGGAAGCCGGGTTCCTCGTCGTGCCGCTGCTCGAGCGAGCGCACGTAGCTCGAGGTCTCCTCGTCGGCCTCCACGAGCTCGGTGACCTGCCGCTCGTAGGACGCCGTCGCGATCTCGAGGTCCGTGGTCGGCACCCAGGTCTGCAGCATCGCGGTGGCCCGCTCGATGAGCGCGAGCGCGGCCTTGGGCGACGGCGCGCCCGGCACGTACGACGGCACGGTGGCCCAGAGCGACGCGGCGCGGAAGCCGGCGCTCCGAGCGGCGTCGTGGAGCACGCCGACGATGCCGGTCGGGCCCTCGTAGGTGGACGGCTGCACGGGGACGCCGCCGACGATGTCGGCCTCGTAGGCGGTGCCGACGATCGGCACGGGGCGGGAGTGCGGCACCTCGGCCAGGAGCGCGCCGAGCGTGACGACGAGCCGGGCCTGGTACGTCTCGGCGACGTGGAGGACCTGCTGGCAGTAGGTGCGCCAGCGCAGCTGCGGCTCGCTGCCGAGGACGATGAGGACGTCGCCGGCGTCGGGGATGGACGCGGCGAACACGTCGGTGGTCGGCCAGACGACCTCTCGCAGGCCCTCCTCGTCGAGGCGCACCTGGGGGCGGGTGGTCGAGAAGTCGGTGAACTCCTCGGGGTCGATCACCGCGATGAGCTCGGCCTCCCAGCGCTCGGCCAGGTACCGGGCCGCGGTGGTGGCCGCGTCGCCGGCGTCGTTCCACCCCTCGAAGGCCGCGATCAGCACGGGCTCGGACAGCGCCGGCTGGGAGGCCCAGCGCACGTGCTCCATGGGCCCACGCTACCCACGCCTCCCGGGAACCTGGAGGGAGGCTCGGGCGACCTAGGTTCTATGGCTCCCATGAGATCGCTCGCCGCCCGCTGCGCCGCTGCCCTGCTCGGCGTGCTCGCCGTCCTCCTGGCGGTCGCGCTGCCGGCCGGCGCCCATGTGGACCTCGACCCCGGGCAGGCCGAGGCCGGGTCCACGGTGACGCTCACGTTCTCGTTCCGCCACGGCAAGGACGGCGCGGCGACGACGGGCCTCGCCGTGCAGGTGCCCGACGGTGCCGAGATCGTGGAGGTGCCGGCGACGGCGGGGTGGACGTCGACGGTCGACGAGGCCGGCACGGTCGTCAGCTGGTCGGGCGGATCGGTGCCGGACGGGACCGAGGCGGCGTTCCCGGTCGTCGTGCGCCTTCCCCGGCGCGAAGGCGAGGTGCGGTTCCCGACGATCCAGACGACCGAGGCGGGCGAGCTGGCGTGGATCTCGGCCGGCGGAGGCGAGTCGGAGGACGATCAGCCGGCGCCGCGGCTGGTGCTCACCCCGGCCGGGGGCTCGACCTCGTCGTCGGCCGTGGACCGCGAGAGCACGACGACCCGGGCGCCCCGGGACCTGCCCCGCACGATCCTCGAGGTGGAGCAGCGGGACGATGGTGGTGCCTCGGCCCTGCCCTGGATCCTTTCGGGCGTCGCCGCGGTGGTGGCCATCGGGATCGGGGGCACGATCCTGAGCCGCCGGTCGGGGTCCTAGGCGTCGCGGTCCGGTGAACGATTGCTGGCACCCGCGGCCCTCGCCGGGTCGGGCCCGGGCCCGGCGGAAATAGACTCCTGACATGCCAGTGCAGCGCACGACCCGCACGGTCGCCGAGGTGATGAGCGCGCCGCCCATCACCGCCCTGTCCTCGGAGACCGTCGCGGCGGCGAGCGCACGGATGGCCGAGCACGGCGTGGGCTCCGTGGTCGTGGTCGACGGCGAGCGGCCGATCGGCATCCTCACCGAGCGCGACCTCGTGCGCTTCGCCGCGGGCGGCGCGGCCAGCGCGGACACGAAGGTGAGCGAGTGGATGACGGAGGCGCCCGACACCGTGGCCCCCGACCTGTCCGTGCAGGCCGCGCTGGCGCACGTCGAGTCGCACCCCTACCGGCATCTGCCGGTGACCGAGGGCGAGCGCCTCGTCGGCGTGGTCTCGCTGCGCGACCTGATGCACCTGGCGCAGATCCAGCCCGTGGTGCAGCCGGGCACGATCGAGGCGCCGCCCGGGCTCGAGGGCGTGATCGTCGCGGAGACGGCGGTGGGCGACGTGCGCGGCCTCGAGGGCTTCTACCACTACCGCCAGTACGACGCCGTCGAGCTGGCCGACAAGCTCCGCCTCGAGGACGTGTGGCACCTGCTGTTCGAGGGCCGCCTGCCGACCGCGGCTGAGCGGGAGGCGTTCCTCGACGAGATCCGCCCACTGCGGGCCGTGCCCGACGCGATCCAGGGGCTGCTGCCGGCGATCGCGTCGTCGAGCAGGTCGGTGATGGAGGGCGTGCGCTCGGCCATCTCGATGGTCGGCGCCGCGGAGGGCTTCAGGCCCACGCTCGACATCGACCACACCGAGCGCCGGGCGGACGCGATGCGGCTGTGCTCGGTGTTCCCCACGCTCATCATGTCGATCCACCGGCTCCAGCAGGGGCTCGAGCCCATCCCCCCGAACGACGAGCTCGGCTACGGGGCGAACTACCTGTGGATGCTCAACGGCGCCCTCGGCGACCCCGACCTCGGCCGGGCCGTGGAGCAGTACCAGATCACGACGATCGACCACGGCTTCAACGCCTCCACGTTCACGGCGCGCGTGATCTGCTCGACCGGCGCCGACGTGGCCGCCGCGGTGGTCGGCGCCATGGGCTCGCTGTCCGGCCCGTCCCACGGCGGTGCGCCGTCGCGGGCGCTCGACCTGCTCGATGCGATCGGGACGGTCGAGAACGCACGGCCGTACCTCGTCGACGCCGTCACCAACGGCGGCCGGATCATGGGGTTCGGCCACCGCGTCTACAAGACCGACGACCCCCGCTCGTCGTTCCTCCGCGGGGTGGCCGAGCGCATCGGCGCCGAGAAGCTCGAGTTCGCCAAGGCCATCGAGCAGACCGTGGTCGACGTGCTGGCCGAGCTCAAGCCGGGTCGCAACCTGTACGCCAACGTCGAGTTCTACGCCGGCGTCGTGATGGACCACACGGGCCTGCCCCGCGAGCTCTTCACGCCGACGTTCGGCTCGAGCCGGGTCATCGGGTGGTGCGCCAACATCCTCGAGCAGGCCGCCGACAACCGCATCATCCGCCCGCTGGCCCGCTACGTCGGCCCCGAGCCGCCCCAGCCCCTTCCGTAAGCGCTCTCGGGCGACCTGTGGGGCAGCGCGCCCTTTCGATCGCTCGGGTCGGCAAAGCCGCCCGGCTCCGGCCTCGCCGGGCCGCGCGGACGATGAGGTACGGTCGCCGGCCTTGGCCGTGACGATCTCCACCGCGTCGCCCGCCGACGCTGCGGCCCTCACCGAGGCGCTCGAGCGCCTCGTGCCGCAGCTGTCCAGGAGCAACCCGCCCCCGTCGCTCGACGACGTCCGGGCCCTGCTCGAGCACCCGGCGATCACCCAGTTCGTGGCGCGGGACGACGACGGCACGATCGTCGGCGTGTCGACGCTGGCCGTCTTCCCCATCCCCACGGCGACGCGGGCCTGGGTGGAGGACGTGATCGTCGAGGGGTCCCGCAACGGCGAGGGCATCGGTCGCCGGCTCACCGAGGCCATGCTCGTCCGGGCCAGGGAGCTCGGCTGCAGGACGGTCGACCTGACCTCGCGGCCCAGCCGGGAAGCCGCCAACGCCCTGTACCGCAAGGTCGGCTTCGAGCCGCGCGACACGAACGTCTACCGGTACGACCTGCGCCCCTGAGCGCTGCGGCGTCGCTCGGGACAGCAGGACCGCGAGCGGCTCAGATGCGGGTGACGGGGGAGAGGCGATCCAGGACGTCGGGGTCGCCTTCGACCTCGACGGAGCAGTGGGGAGCGCGGCCCGCGAGCCAGAGCACGACCTCGCCTGCGTCGCCCCGGACCGTGACGGGGGCGCCCTCACCGACGGCGTCGGTGCCGTGCTCGGTCTCGACCTCGAGCCGGATGCCGTCGAGCTGCTTGGCGTGGAAGGCGAGCAGCCAGGGAAGGCAGACGGACAGCTCGTCGGGCGCGGCCCGGGGCGGCAGGTCCGGGTCGGCCCGCAGCACGTCCTGGTGGTGGACGAAGATCTCGAAGATCGCCACCGGGCCGCCGCCGGCCCGCATCGGCAGGCGATGCGGCGCGCGCACCCGGTCCACCGACCAGTCGTAGCCCTTCGCCAGCGCTCGCTCGAGCGCACGCGCCGCGACCTTGCGGCTGCCCTTCGTCGGACGGGGATAGATCCGGGTGATCAGCTGGCGCCCGACGAACAGCGGCAGCCCGCCGGCCGTGTCGATCGACGCCAGGTGCGCGGCCAGGTCCTTGGTCGTCCACCCCTCGAGCAGCGTGGGCGCATCCGGCCCGACCTTGGTGAGCGTGTCCGCCATGGCGCGGTGCTCCTCGAGCGCCGCGTCGAGCACCGATCCCATGGGCACCTCCCCATCCCCGCCCTGGCCAGATCGTAGGGTCACGCGAACAGGGCGTCGACGCCGCGGACGAGCTTGAGGTCCTGGCGGCACAGGGCTTCGCGCTGGAAGTCGGGCGCGAGGTGCTCGTACGGGCTCTGCTGGCTGGCGTGGGCGCGGATGGCCTCCCAGCGCTTGTCGAGGTGCTGGGGGAGGTCGAGGACCAAGGTGACCTCCTCGTCGGGGGTGCCCAGGCTGCCGAGCTGGAGGTAGATCTCGCTCTCGCCGGTCGCCCGCAGGTGGTCGGCCCACCGGGCCATGCGGGTGCGGGTCACGCACCACAGGTACGTGGCGGTCGGCGGGTGGGCCGCGGCGTCGACGGCGGCCAGGGTGGCATCGCGGATCACGGTGTGGTCCCGGTGGCCGTCGCCGCCGTCGAGGGTGACGACGACGTCGGGGCGCAGCTCGTCGACCACCGCGCCGATCTCGGCCGCCACCACCGCGGGATCGGCTGCGCACAACGTGCCGGGCTGCGGATCGTCGACCATGTCGGAGTCCCGGTGGTCGAGGAGGCGCACCTCCTGCACTCCCAGCACCTCCGCGGCAGCCCGCAGCTCGGCCTCCCGCACGGCGGCGAGGTCGTCGCTGGCCACCCGGCTCTCACCGGCCTCGCCCCGCGTCGCGCACAGCACCGCGGTGTCGGCGCCGAGCGACGCGGCGTGGGCGAGGATGGACCCGCACCCGAACGACTCGTCGTCCGGGTGCGCGACCACGACCAGCAGCTTCATCCTCGCAGTCTCGCTCAGACACCCGTGCCTAGGAGGCCGCCT
>DATFFY010000251.1:0-4825 GCA_035249805.1 Acidimicrobiales bacterium
GGCCGATCATGACGAGGCCGCCCGCGCCGCCGAGCCGCTCGAGGCGGTGGGGCCGTCCGGCCAGCCAGGCCCGCGCGGTGCCGGCGAGCACGCCGTACATGCTGTCGGACAGCACCGCGATCGTGATGCAGATGGCGCCCAGCACGCCGAGCTGGACCGTGGGCGAGAAGCCGTTCGGATCCACGAACTGCGGGAGCACCGCCGTGTAGAAGACGAAGCCCTTCGGGTTCGTGAGCCCCACCACGAAGCCCTCGCGGACGATGCGCCGGCTCGAGCGGACGGCGGTGGCGTCGAGCACGGTCGACAGCTCCCGGCGGTGGCGGATGGCCTGGACGCCGAGCCACACGATGTACGCCGCGCCCGCGAGCCGCAGCACGTTGTACGCGGTCTGCGAGCGCTCGAGCACGGCGCCGATCCCGGCGGCCACGAGCACGAGCTGCACGAGGATGCCGGCGGCGTTGCCGAACACGGTGAGCACGGCGGCCTTGCGGCCGAGCGTCACGCCCCGGCTGATGACGAACAGCACGCTGGGGCCGGGGACGAGGACGAACACCCAGGAGGTGAGGGCGAACGCCAGCAGCGTGTGGGAGTCGGCCATCGCGGCAGGCTACGGGCGGCGTCCGCGAACGGGCCATCCGAATCGGGCGATGATGGCCCCGTGCCGACGTGGGAGTGCCCGGAGTGCGGGCGCCGGTTCGCCCGCCGCCAGCAGGGCCACGAGTGCGCCCCGCCGATGACCCTCGAGGAGTACTTCTCGACGGGCCCGGAGCGGGAGCGCCCGATCTACGAGGCGGTCATCGCCCACCTCGACACCCTCGGTCCGGTCCACGTGGAGCCCGTCTCGGTCGGCATCTTCCTGAAGCGGCCGGGCCGCATCGCGCAGCTGCGGCCCAAGACGAGGTGGGTGGACCTCACGCTCTCGCTGCAGACACCGGTGCGGGACGACCCGCGCGTCGTGCGCAAGCCCGAGCAGTACAGCGGGCGTTGGTTCCACGCCATCCGGCTCACCGGACCGGAGGACGTCGACGACCGCGTCCGCGAGTGGCTCACCGAGGCCTACTTCGCGGCGCCCGAGTAGCGATGCCGTCGGTTCCCGTCCAGCAGCTCGAGCAGTGGTTCGTCGAGCGGGGCGCGCCGAACCTGATCGAGGACTACAGCCAGCGGGTCGACCTGCGCCGGCGGGTGCGCCCGTTCCTCGCCCTCGCGACGCTGCTGGAGATCGTCGTGGGCGTCGGCGACCTCGACCTCGACTGGTGGGAGAACGCGCTCGCCATCGCCGCCGCCCTGTTCGTCCTCGGCCTCGTCACGCTCGTGCAGGCGCCGACGCCGCAGCTCGCCGCCCTGGTGCGGCGCGCCCACCTCCCGGAGCTCTCGGAGACGGCCGTCTTCGTGCTGCTGCCTCCGATCCTCACGGCGACCGTGGGCGGCCAACCGGGGCAGGCGGGGCTGTTCGCGGCGGGCAACCTCGTCCTCGTCGCCGTCGTCTACGCGGCCTCGGGGTTCGGGCTCGTACCGGTGCTGCGCTGGGCGGCGGGCAAGGCCGCCCGGGAGCTCGGGGCGGTCGCCCGGCTCGTGGGCCGGGCCCTGCCCCTCCTGCTGCTCATCCAGATCGTGCTGTTCATCAACACGGAGATGTGGCAGGTGGCCGACGGCTTCGACGGCCTCACGCTCGGCGTCGTGGTGGCGATGTTCGTCGGCACCGGCGCGGTCTTCCTCGTGACCCGACTGCCACGCGAGCTCGATGAGCTGGCGTCGTTCACGGACGACGAGGAGATCGAGGCGAACGTCGCGGGGACGCCGGCCGAGGAGCTGGCGCCCGCCTTCGACGACCTCGCCGAGGAGCCGATCCCGCTGTCCCGCCGACAGCGCCTCAACGTGTCGCTCGTCGCGCTGTTCAGCCAGGGGCTGCAGATCACGCTCGTCTCGATCCTCGTGTGGTGCTTCTTCGTCGGCTTCGGGGTGCTGACGATCACCCCCGAGGTGATGGAGAGCTGGCTCGGCCACCCGGGAGACGAGCTGTTCGCGGTCGGCGTCCTCGACCACGACCTCCACGTGACCGCCGAGCTGCTCAAGCTCAGCGGCTTCCTGGCCGCGTTCTCCGGCCTCTACTTCACGGTGGTGCTCGTCACCGACGAGACCTACCGCAGCGAGTTCCGCAAGGAGATCCTCGACGAGCTGCGACAGACCTTCGCCGTGCGACTGGTGTACCTGCGGGTCAGGCAGGCACAGGGACCCGATCCATCGCACGACCCATGAGGTCGACGAAGTTGTCGCAGTAGAACGCCTGGCGCACGGCCTCGGACGCGTCGCCGAGGCTCGCCTCGAAGCGCTCGTACGGCTTGCGCCCGCCCTCGACGTGCGGGAAGTCCGTGGAGAACAGCACGGTCTCCCGGCCGGCCTCGTCGACGATCCAGCCCACGTCCTCGGTGGGGTAGGGCGTGGCCTTGACCTGCCGGCGCACGTACTCGCTCGGGCGGAGGGACAGCGCCTGCAGCCGGTCCTCGTGGCGGACGAACGCGTCGAAGGCCGACTCCATCTGCCGCATCCAGCTCGGCAGCCAGATCGCGCCCTGCTCGATGACGCCGAACATGAGCGTCGGGTGCCGCTCGAGCACGCCGTCGAAGATCAAGGTGGCGAGCATCTGCTCGGGGCGCTTCGGGATGCCCATGTAGTCGACGGAGCGGAAGTTCTCGTCGCCGCCGTGGAAGTCCTTCACGTACGGCAGGCCGTTCTCGAAGAACATCGGGTCGATCAGCTGCCCACCGCCGCCGACGTGGAGCACGATCGGGATGCCCGCCTCCTCGGCCTGCCGCCACACGGGGTCGAGGCCCACGTGGCTGGGGGAGTGGCGGCGGGGGCACGCGCTCGGCACGAGCAGCGCGGCCGCGCCCAGCTCGATCGCCTCGCGCGCGATGGCAGCGGAGCGCTCGAAGTCGGCCAGGGGCACGTAGCAGGTGGGGAGGAGCCGGTCGTCGACGGAGCACCACTCGACCATGCCCCGGTTGTGGGCGCGCGCCGCGCCGTAGGCGAGGTCGAGGTCGTCGCCCCGCTCGAGGGCCACGAGCCGACCGTTGTTGAACGTGTTGAAGATCAGCTGGCTGGCCACCCCGATGAGGTCGAGGGCGCGGGGCCGGTGCTCGGCCACGAAGGAGCCGAGGGCCTTCCAGTTCTTCCAGGCCATGATCTCCTCGGCCGCCTTCTCCAGGAAGCCCTCCTCGGTGTGCCGCTGCCGGTAGTGCTCGAGCGTGTCGGCCTCGCCGGGGGCCAGCCCCAGCCCGTCCGTCCGCGGTGCCAGCTTCTCCCGCACGTCCGGGTCGGCGTGCTGCGCCAGCCACTCCGGTGCCTCCATGACGTGGGCGTCCGCGTCGTGCACGACGCGGCCCTCGATGTACGGCATCAACGTCCCCCTGGTGCCCGATGTACGGGCCCCGAGGCTACGCCAGCAGGTCCGCCTCTTCCGGGTGCACCTCGAAGTACTCGGCCACGAACCAGCAGCCGGGCACGACCTTCTGGCCTCGGGACCGCACGTCCTCGAGCGCTCCCCGCACCAGCGCCTCGCCGTAGCCCTGGCCGCGGCGGTCGTAGGCGATCTCGGTGTGCGGGAACAGCACGAGCGAGCCGCGCTCGGCGAAGTCGCACACCCCGATGAGCTCGCCGTCGGCCACGAGCTCGTACCGGGAGCGTTCGTCAGCTCGCCGCACCTCGAGTGTCATCGTCGTGGGCATGCGGGGTGCCTACCCCGACGTCCAGGGACTACAACCTCTCTCGACGGAGGTGGTGCCGGATGGGACGGATCGTCGGTGGCGGGGTGGCCTGCCTCATCGGGATCGTGTGGATCCTGCAGGGGCTCGACATCAGGAAGGGCGACGGGATGTCCGGCGAGGGGGAGTGGGCGTTCCTCGGCGCGCTCCTCCTGCTCCTGGGCGCGGCGGTCGTCATCGGCGGGCTCCGGGTCCGCCGCTCGAAGCGGGGCTAGGGAACCCGACCCCTCGAGGTCCAGCTCGGAGCCGGCCCGCGTTTGACGGGAGCGAACAGGTGTTCGATGCTCGCGGGATGGGCTTCAACAACCCGGACCTGCCGTGGCGGGAGCTGGAGCGCCGGCTGTCGGACCGGCCCCGCCGTCCGGGTCCGGCCCTGCCCCAGGGCGCCAACGGCGGGGACAGCCCAGCGTGGTCCGCGGTCCGGTCCGCCTACGTCGCCCCGCCCGGGTTGCAGCGGCGCCCGGCGACCGTGCCCTACGCCGAGCTGCACTGCCACTCGAACTTCAGCTTCCTCGACGGGGCCAGCGGGCCAGAGGAGCTGGCCGAGGAGGCGGCCCGCCTCGGCCTCGAGGCCCTGGCCCTCACGGACCACGACGGCTTCTACGGCGTCGTCCGGTTCGCCGAGGCCGCAGGGGCGGTGGGCGTGCCGACGGTGTTCGGCTCCGAGCTGTCCCTCGGGCTCACCCGTCCGCAGAACGGCCGGCCCGATCCCGAGGGCGGGCACCTGCTCGTGCTGGCCCGCGATCCGCAGGGCTACGCCTCGCTGGCCGCGGCCATCAGCGCCGCGCAGCTGGCCGGCCGGGAGAAGGGCAAGCCGGTCTACGACGGGATCGCGTGGGACGAGGTGCACCGCGACCACTGGGTCGTGCTCACCGGCTGCCGCAAGGGGAGCGTGCCGAAGGCGCTGGTGGAGGCGGGTCCGGCGGCGGCCCGCCGCGAGCTCGACGCCCTCGTCGCCACCTTCGGGCGCGACAACGTCGTGGTCGAGCTGTGGGACCAGGGCGATCCGCTCGACTCGGCCCGCAACGACGCGTTGGCCGAGCTGGCCGTGGCCGCGGGCCTCG
>DATFFY010000252.1:0-3008 GCA_035249805.1 Acidimicrobiales bacterium
CTGCGCCACCCGCCGACGGTGCGCGTGCGGGTCGGCCCGCCGGTCGAGGGTCTCACCGGCGAGGACCTCGACGCCGACACCGAGCGCATCATGAAGGCGATCGCCGACCTGCTCCCTGTCGAGGCCCGAGTGCGGCACGAGCCCACCGAGGAGCAGCTGCGCCGCACCTACCCCAAGGGCAAGATCGCCGACACCGACGAGACCGGCCGCCGCCCCGGCTCCGACTAGCGGTCCAGCGCCCGCTCCATCCGGACGAGGTCCCAGCGCTCACCGTTGCGGCGCCGCCAGAACGCCAGCCGGCGGTCGGTCTCCACGAAGCCGAGCTTCTCGTAGAGACCGATGGCGGCCTCGTTGTGCGGAAACACGTCGAGTCGCATGCGGGCGGCCCCGTGGGCGACGGACCAGTCCATCGCCGCCTCCATCAGCGCGGTGCCGATCCCCTGCCGGCGGAACCCGTCGACGATCCCCATGCCGATCTCCGCCTCCCCCTCCTCGAGCTCGACGCTGATCCACCCGACGGGGTCCCCATCGAGGTCGGCCAGCAGCATCACGCGGTCGGCGCGACCCACGAACCGCTCGACGATCTCCTCGGACGCGTCGTGGACCGGCGCCTCCGCCCCGATCCACCGCCCCTCCTCCGCCACCGACGCGAACAGGCCCTGCCAGATCGCCCCTTCGCCCGCTCGCATCGGCCGCACTGCCATCAGCGGTCCTCCCAGATCACCGAAAGCGTCCCACCTGACTCGTCATCGCGGTGGTGTCGTGACTTGATGGGGTGATGGAGGCGCTGGACTTCGAGGGCTGGTACCGCCGGGAGCACCCGGTCCTCCTCGCGTCCATGGTGCTGGTGAGTGGTCAGCCCGAGCTGGCACGCGAGGCCGTCGACGAGGCGCTGACCCGCGCGCTGGAGCGGTGGGAGCGCGTCAGTGCTATGTCCTCTCCCGGGGGTTGGACGTACAAGGTGGCCTTGCACTGCCTCCGGCGACGATCCCGACGAGCGGCGCTGGAGCGACGTCTGCTCGGTCGGCTCCATCGTCATGGTGCGGTCGCGCCCCCCGCTGGCGAAGCGTGGGAGGTGGTGCGCTCGCTGCCGGCTCGTCAACGAGCGGTCGTCGTCCTTCGCTATGTGGCCGACCTGTCGCAGGCAGAGATCGCAGAGGTGCTCGGCATCACCCGCAGCACCGTGTCGTCGACGCTCACGGACGCGCACCGCGCCCTTGCCCCGCTGCTCGGAGATCCACCGGAGGAGGCAGACACGTGAACTCGCTTCGTCAGCTCGCGCAGCCTGACATCGACGCGGCGACCAGGTCGACACCGGCCCTCGACACTCTGGAGGCGATGGCTCGGCGGCGACGGCACCGCCGGCGATGGACCACGAGCGTCGCCGCGCTCATCGTCCTCGTCGGCGTGGGTGTCATGGTCGCCGCCAACGACGACACCAGCGAGCCTGCCGTGCTCTCGAGCGGCCCCGAGGACGACGCGTCGATCCCAGGCGAACAGCTTCCGGTCATCGGGACCGAGACGATCGCAACCTCAGGGATGGTCGGCGACGTGCGGTGGGAGCTCGTGGCCTACAGGACGACGGCCACGGAGGACGGGCTGGAGCGCGTCTGCTCCGAGCTCAGGACGCCGGCCTACATCGGCCCGCAGTCGTGCCTGCCCGTCGACCCAGGCCGCCTCGGTGGCTGGGCGTTCGTGGAGTACGTCGCCGGCGCTCCGCTGATCGTGGTGGCGGCCGCACCCGGCAACGACGTCACGGTGGACGGGACGTCCATACCGGGACTGAACCACGACCTCGGGCTGCCTGTCCGACTCGGCGCGCACTTGCTCGAGGGAGATGGCCCGTTCACGATGAGCACCGGGTCGATCGTCTCCCTGCTTTCGGTCGTGCCCCATGGAGACGGCACCCGCCAGCCGGTCGCTACGCCAGCGCTGACCGGCATCTTCTGGGAGCGGCTCACGAGCGACGATCCGGCGCAGGACGGCTGGATCCCGGTCGCCACCAGCCCGGTCGGCCAGGTCGGGTACCTGAACCCGGTCGACTACTTGTTGCGCGACGTCGGAGCCATCCCAGGCGAGGAGCCGGACCCCGTCGATCCGCCCCCGATCTACGACGCGGAAGGCCATCGCATCGGCTGGCTGACCTGCGGATCGTTCAGCACCGAGCGCGAGCGCTCCTGTGAGGACGTCGACGTCACCACCACGGTTGGCCCCGAGGGATAGCACACCTCAGTGCGTTCCAGTTCTCAGCGACAAGCGACACGCCGTGCGAGGGTTCGGAGTCGCTTGTCGCTACGAGGCGGAACCGTCGCCAACGAGTCGTCAGTCATTCGGGGTGGTAGCGCTTGGCGGGGGTGCCGGGCGGGTTGAACGCCTTGCTGTCCCAGTCGGGGTTGCCGACGCAGACCTCGGACTCGAGGCCGTCGGGGTCGACGTAGAAGCAGCTGTAGATCGGACCGAAGTCGGTGACGAAGCCGTCGCTCGCGCCGCGCTCGATCAGCCGGTCGCGGATCGTCTCGAACGCGTCCAGTGAGGCGGCCTGGATGGCGATGTGGTCGAGCCGTCCTCGCCCCAGCATGGGCGTCTGGCGCTCAGCCTCGGTGTTGCCGTCGACCTCGAACACGTTGAACTCGGCCAGCTCCCCGATCCGCACGCCCGTGAGCTTGAAGCCCTCCCCCTCGTGCAGCGTGGCGAAGACCTCGGCGTCGAACACCGATGTGTAGAACTCGACGAACCGCTCGGTGTCGGCGGTCAGCACGCCCACGTGGTTGAACCCATCAGTCAGCATCGCTCGCAGTCTGCCCCACGAGGTTGGGGGCACTGGAGTGCCGATTCGGACGGGTGATGCCCCGAACATCGGCACACCACGAGGTTGGGGGCACCAGACGGCCGAATCGGACCCGCCATGCCCCGAACCTGACCCTGGCGCAAAACAGCGGAAACACCGGCCCGGGGGGAGGGCCGGTGTTCCGCTTCATGCGGGGGGCCAGTGGGGGGACCGGCCGCTC
>DATFFY010000253.1:0-9655 GCA_035249805.1 Acidimicrobiales bacterium
GCCGACCCGGATCCTGAGGCGACGCACCGCCGGATCCACAAGGCGCGGCACCTGCGGAGCCGCACGGAGTCCGACGGCACCTTCTGCATCACGATGCGGGGCACCAGCGTGGCCGGCGCCCGGATGATGGCGGGGATCCGCCACCGGGCCGACGCGATCTTCCGGGAGGCCCACGCCGAGGGCCGGCGCGAGCCGGCCGAGGCCTACCTGTTCGATGCCGCCGAGGAGCTCCTGTCGGATCCCTCCGACTGCACGTCCGATCCTGTCGCCGACGAGCCTGCGACGGGCGCCGTCGTCCGACGGCGGAAGCGGACGCCGCTGCCGAAGGGCGCCAACGCCAAGCTCCTCGTCCGGGTCGACTGGCCGGCGCTGGTCCGGGGCCGGGTGCTCGAGGGCGAGACCTGCGAGATCGTCGGCATCGGGCCGGTGCCCGTGTCGGTCGTGCGGGAGCTGTCCCAAGACGCCTTCGTCGCCGCCATCCTCACGAACGGCACCGACATCCGCTCGGTCACCCACCTCGGTCGCAGGCACACCGCCCTCCAGGTCAGCGCGCTGCAGTGGCGCGACCCCGTGTGCGCGCGGCTCGGCTGCAACAACGCCGTCCACCTCCAGTACGACCACCGGGCCGACTGGGCCGACACCCACGTGACCGAGGTCGACGAGAGCGACCGGCTGTGCCGCGACGACCACAAGCTGAAGACCGAGCAGGGCTGGATGCTGGTCGAGGGCACCGGCAAGCGGCGCATGGTCCCACCGACCGATCCCGAGCACCCGCTCAACGTGGCCCTCCGGCCCTTCGCCCGAAGCAGAGCGGCGAGGTTATGCCGCCGCGCGCGACGCGCCCGTCCGTGGTCAGGCCATCGTGAACATCTCGAGCTGGATGTTGTCCGGGTCGCGGAACACGACCACGGCGTACATGCCCTGGTCGTTGAACCCGGAGTGGTCCACGCCGAGCTCGGTGAGGCGAGCCTCCCAGGCGCGTAGCTCGTCGCGGTCCGCCACCGCGAAGCCGATGTGGTCCAGGCCGGTCCGGCACTCCGAGAAGCGCTCGCTCTCGTTGGTCGGGTGCGTGTGCAGCCCGACGCACATGGAGAAGTCGGGCTTCCCCAGGACCACCGCCTTCCCCTCGTCCTCGGGGTGCGGGGCCTCGAAGAGCTGGGCGAGCCCGAGGACCTCGCAGTACCAGGGGACGCTGCGCCCGAGGTCCGTCACGGTGACGCTGACGTGGTTGATCCCGGCGATCTCCGGCATGGCGTTCCCTCTCGATCAGGTGGGCAGCTGGATCTGCGGCACAGGCTCCACCGGTGACGCCTTGGGGTCAACCGCCGCGGGTCGCCCTCCACGTGGCGGGAGCCACCTCCCGCGCCCGCTCGAAGGCGCGGCTGAAGGCCTCCTCGGCGAGCGCGATGTCAGGACTCGAGAGTGAGCCGGCGACACGGCTGTCGGCTCACCCGCACGCCCGGTTCAGGGCAAGGCCATCTGGCGCCAGAACGTGCGGCCCCAGTCGTCGAGCTTGGCCGCCTTCCGGACCTTCGGCACCGACCGGAACCTGACGGTGAACCGGCGGCCGAACCTCTCGGACGAGGCGCCCTCCTCCTGGCACACGGCGTAGCCGCCCTTCGCGAGGGAGAACGGCTTCTTCAGCACCTCGAGGTGGTCGTACGGCCCCTTCGACCGCCAGTTGAAGAACGCGGGGAGGACGAAGTCCGTCACCGGGACGTGCACGCCGCCGGCCCGGATCCGGTACCAGTCGGCCTGCACCGGATCGCACACCTCGCTGGCCCACAGCAGCCCGTGCTTGTCGAAGGCGTACTCGTTCGCGCACGGGTCCACGAGCATCTCCAACGCCTCGTGGCCGATGGTCGACGCCACCGACGCGTCCCCGGTGAGCCAATCGCTGTCCGCCGACCGGGAGCCGGCCACGTAGACGTGCGCGTAGGGCAGGCCCTTGCCGTCGACGTAGTGCCAGCCGAAGTCCACCGCCTGCGCCGCGCTGTTGAACACGTGGATCTTCTCGCCGGTGCCGCCGACCCGCACCGGCCGGGGCACGACCCCCCACGCGGGCGCGAAGTCGCGCTCGATCTGGATCGTGAGGGCGTCGGCGATCGCCTCCAGGACGCCCGGTTCGGGTCGGTACCGCCCGGTCGTGTGATCGACGAGCGCGATGCGACGCATGGGCGTCATCCCACCGCCTGCGGCGGCCCGCAACAGCTGATCCCGAAGCGCATCGCCCGGACGATACGGCCCTTCGACGCGGCGCGACGGCGAGGAGCTCCCGGTGCGGCACGGCGGCGCCACTGGCAGGCTGGCGACGTGACGTTCACCGCGCCGTCTGATCCCGAGCTCATGCAGATCCCGAACGTGCTCGACCCCGTCTTGACCCCGCTCGGGTTCGCGGCCGCCCAGGGTGGAGTCTCTGACGGCGTGGGCCAGGTCATCTTCTGCCGCGGCCTCGAGGGCAGCACCGACGACGGCTGCGTCGACCTCGTGCTCGACCTGGAGGCATCCCCGGACTGGCACGTCACCGATGTGCGCTTCTGGGGGTTCCCGGCCGAGCGTTTCCACCTGCCGTTCGACGAGGCGGCCGACCTGGCGGGCCAGCTGGCAGAGCTCGCTCGGACCCTCCCCGACCGGCTGGGTTTGGGCACCAGCGCTGACCTCGCCGACGACCCATGACGGCAGCGGCCGGGCGTCACGGCGGCGACCGAGGCGCGTACCCGCCGCCGGTATCGTGCTCGGCATGGCGGGCAGGCGGGGCGAGCGCAGGGGGTTGACGCGCGGAACGAGACGCGGCCGCGGCGTCGTGCTGGCCGGACTCGCACTGGTGCTGGCGACATCGGGTCTTCCCGGTCTCACCGGTCTCGCTGGTCTCGCAGCAGAAGCAGATGCAGCGAGCGGCCCTGCCTGCGCGACGGCCCGAGATGGCGGTGACTGGCCGATGCTGAACCACGACCTGGGCAACTCGCGGAGGCAGCCGGCCGAGCGGGTGATCGGCCCGGCGGAGGCGAAGCGGCTGCGCCCGGCCTGGTCCTTCGACGGGGCCGACGTGGGCGCGACCGGGGGCCTGCGCACCACGCCCATCGTGGCCGACGGCTGCGTGTACCTGGCGTTCGGCCAGGGGTACCTGGGCGATCGGGGGGACGTCGTCGCCCTCGACGCCGACACCGGCGAGCTCGTCTGGCACGTGGAGCTCGAGGGCTCCGTGCTCGGCCTGGCCGCGGCCAACGGCCTGATCTACGCGACGCCGAGCCTGGGCACCCGTGGGGACGTCGCCCTCCCCGTCGTCTCGGAGTCCTACCGCCCCGACGGCAGCTCCGTCGTCGCGCTGGACGCCCGCACCGGCGAGCGCGTGTGGGCCAGCGAACGGCTCGACGACGGCGACCCGACCAACGGCACCTTCATCAACGCGAGCCCGGTCCCGTTCAAGGCGGGAGGGGGGGCCGGCGGCCGGCACCTGCTGTTCGTGCCGCTGGCCGGGGGCTCGGGCGACGGGGCGCGGGTGCCCATGTACTTCCTCGACGCGCTGACCGGGGCGACCGTCAGGAAGTCCTACTCGCTCACGGAGGCGGAGTACGACGCCGGGTTCGGCGGGACGGGCATCTGGGGGACCGCCGCGTTCGACCCGGCGACGGACCACCTCTACGTGGGGACCGCGGACTCCGACGGGCACACCCGCCAGCACCCGTACAACAACGCGCTCCTCAAGATCGACGCCGACCCTCGTCGGGCGACCTTCGCCTCCGTGGTCGACTCGTACTCGGGGACCACCGAGCACGCCGACCTCGACGCCACCATCGGCTACCCCCACAACCCGCTCTGCGGCGCGCTGGACGACGGTCTCCGTTCGCTGGGGGCCGACGTGGACCTCCCCACGTTCCTCGACACGTCGGCGTCGGTCGAGTGCCTGGAGCTCGACTTCGACTTCGGGGCGTCCCCGAACCTCACGAGCGACGCGGCCGGACGGGCGCGGATCGGCGCGCTGCAGAAGTCCGGCGTCTACCACTCGGTGGACGCGGCGAGCATGACCGCGGCGTGGACGTTCTTCGTCGGGCCAGGCGGTGCGTTCATGGACGCCGGCACCCCCGCCGTCGGCGGCCGGGACGTCTACGTCGGCGCCACGCCGAACCTCGTCTACGGGCTCCAGAAGGACACCGGCCGGGTCCGGCGGCTCGCCACCACCGGAATCGACGTGTTCGCGTACCAGCCGCTCACCTTGGCCAACGGCGTGCTGTACGCCGTCAACGACGCCGGCTTCCTCGTCGGGATCGACGCGTCGTCCGGTGCGCCGCTGCTCCATCGGCTGCTCGCGGCGGACGGCGGCTTCGCCCACTGCCTCGGCGTCGGCGCCGGGGTCGCCGTCGCCCGCAACACCGTGTACGCGCCGTGCGACGCCGGGGGGTTGGTCGACCTGGCTGGCCTCCCGAGCCCGCCGGGTGGCCTCGTCGCCTACCGCTGACCGCGGTGGCCACCCCTGAGCTCAGCCCGAGCCCGACAAGCCGAACGCGGCGTAGTCGGTGTCCCGGACCCGCTGGATCTCCTTGTGGAGCTTGGGGCGGCCGCCGGCGTTGAGCAGGTAGCGCCTGGGCTTGCCGGGGATGTTGCTGCCGACGTACTGGCCGATGGTGCCGAAGGGCGTCTCGGCGGCGGCGCGGTCGACCATCGTCGTCCAGCGCGCCTCGGCCTCGGGCGTCGGCTCGACGACCTCGCAGCCGCGCTCCTTCGCCTGGACCAGCAGGTCCGTCACGAAGTCGACCTGGTCGCCGTTGTACCGGGGGTTGTTGCCGGCCGCCGCGTGGGGCCCGCCGGGGAAGAAGAGGTTGGGGAACCCGGCCGTCTGGACGCCGAGGAACGTGGTCGGGCCGTCCGCCCAGTGGTCGGTGAGCGCCACGCCGCCGCGGCCGACGATGCCCATGCGGAGCATGGCGCCGGTGCCGAAGTCGAAGCCGGTGGCCCACACGATCACGTCGTGCTCGCGCAGCTGCTCTTGGTCGCCGACCGAGCCCCCGGCCGTCTCGATGCCGGTCGCTCGAACGCGGTCGATGGGGGTCTCGCGGAGGTCGACGAGCTCGACGTGCGGGCGGTTGAAGGCCTCGAAGTACCCGGCCACGTACGGCGGGCGCTTCTCGCCGTAGCGGTGGTCGCTCGGGATCAGCTGCTCGGCCACCGCCGGGTCGTCGACGACGGAGCGGATCTTGCCGGCGATGAACTCGCACCACCCTGCGTTCGCCTCGGGACTGGACAGGATGTCCGCGTAGTTGCTCGTGAACTTCATGAAGCCCGGGCTGGCCCACATCCGCTCGAAGAAGGCGAGGCGCGCCTCGGGCGGGTCCTCGAAGGCCGACCGCTCGTTGGGCGGGTGGTGGAACCCGTGGATCGACGTGTTCAGCACCTCGCGCAGCGCCTCGAACCCGGCCCGGAGCTCGGCCTGCTCCTCGGGCGTGATCGGCCGGTTGTTCAGCGGCGTGCACCAGTTCGCGCTCCGCTGGTACACGGTCAGCGACGCCACCTCGTCGACGATCGCCGGCACCACCTGCACGCCGCTCGACGATGTGCCCACGACGGCCACCCGCTTGCCCGCCACGTCGACGCCCTCGGCCGGCCAGCGGCCGGTGTGGTGCTGCTCGCCGGCGAAGTCCTCGCGGCCGGGGACGTCGGGCACGTACGGCACCGACAGCACGCCGGTGGCGCACACGACGAACCGGGCCCGGACCTCGCTGTCGGCGTGGTCGGCCGGCAGTGCAGTCCTGACCAGCCACGTCGCCGTCCCCTCGTCCCACACCGCCGAGGTGACCTCGGCGCCGAAGCGCATGTCCCGGCGGAGGTCGAACCGGTCGACCACGTGGTTGAGGTACCGCTCGGTCTCGGGCTGGGCGGCGAAGTGCTCCTGCCACTCCCACTCGTCGAAGAGCTCCTTCGAGAACAGGTAGCCGTACGTGTAGCTCTCCGAGTCGAAGCGGGCCCCCGGGTACCGGTTCCAGAACCAGGTCCCCCCCACCCCCGCACCGGCCTCCAGGAGCAGGGTCGAGAAGCCCGCCTCACGGGCGCGGTGGAGCTGGTAGATGCCGGTGATGCCGGCCCCCACGACCAGCACGTCGACGGGGTCGGGATCCCCTGGGCGAGTCAGCGAGAACGTCATTGTCGTGAGCGATTAGCCTAGTTCTCATGCCGTCCCGGGCGCCCCTCTCCGTCCCGTTCCCGATCGAGGTGCCGGACCGCATCCCGAAGCAGCGCTACTACGACCCCGACTTCTACGCGCTCGAGGCCGAGCAGCTGTGGCCCCGGGTCTGGCAGATGGCCTGCCGGCTCGAGGAGATCCCGAACGAGCACGACTTCACCGAGTACGAGATCCTCGACCAGTCGGTGATCGTGGTGCGCACGGCCGACGGCGGCGCGCAGGCCTTCCAGAACGCGTGCCGCCACCGCGGCGTGCGCGTCGCCCAGGGCCGGGGCACCTGCGAGAGCGGCTTCACCTGCCCGTTCCACGGCTGGTGCTACGACCCCGACGGGAGGAACACGTTCGTCCCCCAGGCCCGCACCTTCTCCGAGCACAACCTCGGTAGGGGTCGCAACGGGGGGAACGAGCACGACATCGACCTCGTGCCCGTGCAGTGCGAGACCTGGGGCGGCTGCGCGTGGATCAACCTCGACCCGAAGGCGCCGCCCCTGCGGGAGTGCATCGAGCCCTTCGCCACCGTCATGGACGCGTGGAAGCTCGAGTCGATGCGGGCGGAGTGGTGGTACGCGGCGCGGCTGCCCGTGAACTGGAAGGCGGCCGAGGAGGCGTTCGTCGAGCAGTACCACGTGCTCGAGGCCCACCCGCAGCTGCGCCTCCCGGGTCGGTACCCCACCAAGGCCGGCACGCTCGACCCGGCCACGTTCAAGAAGGGCGAGCTGAGCTACCTCCGCCTGATGAGCCGGGGCATGGCCGGCATGGTCCACGCCCGCGACGTGAAGATCGCCGAGCGGATGGCGAGGACCATCGAGCTCCCCGGCGACGCCGCCGAGATCCGGGCGACCTGGGACCGCACGCTGAACGACGAGGTCACCGCCTGGCACCGCAAGGCCGGCCACGACATGCCCGACCTCAACGAGCTGGACGCCAGCGGGATGAACGAGCCCATGGGCTACTGCTTCCCGCACTTCTTCGTGCTGCCGATGTACAGCAGCGCGTCCTCCTACCGGTTCCGCCCGCTCGGGCCGGAGGAGACCCTCATGGAGATCTGGTCGCTCACCCGCTTCGCCGCGGGCGACGAGCCGGACCCGCTCCCGGTGCCCGAGATGTGGGAGAGCGACGACCAGCGCTGGCCGCCGATCCCGCGGCAGGACTTCGGCAACCTGCCGCGGCAGCAGAAGGGCCTGCACGCCCGCGGGTTCGACTACATGCGCCTGTCCGAGCAGGCCGAGGGCCACATCTCGAACTTCCACCGGACCATCGACGGCTTCCTCGCCGGCCTCCCCCACAAGAAGCTGCGCAAGGCCGTGGAGGCGCTCAACGTGAACCCGCTCGAGATGCCGATCGTGGACCTCGGGCTGTGACGTCGTCCGGGCCGTCGTACGCCGAGGTGGTCGAGGGGGTGCGGGCCGCGCTGGCCGCGTATGCGCACGCGCTCGACGACGGCCGCACCGACGACGTCGTCGCCATGTTCTGTCCCGACGGCGTGCTCGACACCGGTCGAGGCACGATCGAGGGCCACGACGCCCTGCGGGCCGCGTTCGCGAAGTGGGTGCCGCAGGTCCCGCAGCGCCACCTCGTCCTGAACACCCATGTGCGGGAGTGGTCGTCCGACGTGGCCGCGGCGGTGTCCGACGTCGTCTTCCTGGCCCGGCCGGACGACACGTGGTCCGTCCAGCTCGTGGGCCGCTACGAGGACCTGCTGCACCGATCCGACGACACCGGCAGCTGGCGCTTCCACCGCCGCCACGCCGTCTTCGCCTAGCTCGCCTAGCTCGCCTCGCCGCCGGGCTACCCGGCGAAGTCGGGCAGGATCTCCTCGACGAAGCGCTCGATCAGGGCCTCGCCCTCGGCGGGCCAGCCGCACACGAGGTAGTCGTAGCCGGCGTCCTTCCACTTGCCGAGGTGCTTGCGGGCGGTGTCGAGGTCGTCGAGCGACAGGGAGGTGGCCCGCTGGATGGCCTTCGGGTCGCGACCGGCCTCGGCGGCGAGCTCGTCGAGCCGCTGGTTGGCCTCCGCCAGCGAGCTGGGCGTGCCCCAGGTGTGCCACACGTCGGCGTAGCGGGCGACGAGGGGCAGGGTGCGCTTGGGGCCGCTGCCGCCGATCCAGATCGGGGGGTGGGGCGACTGCACCGGCGCCGGCAGGATGCGTGCGTCGCGCAGCGACACCACCTTGCCCTCGTACGACACCGTCTCGCCGGTCGCCGCGCCGTCGAACAGCCGCGTGACGATCTCGAGGGCGTCCTCGAGGAGGTCGAAGCGCTCGCCGGTGGGCGGGAACGGGATGCCGAGCTCGTGGTGCTCCTTGTCGAACCACGCCGCGCCGAGCGAGAGCTCGAGCCGACCGTGCGAGGCGTGGTCGATCGTCATGGCCTGCGCCGCGAACACCGACGGGTGGCGATAGGTGGCCCCGGCGACGAGCAGGCCCAGCCGGATGCGGGAGGTCAGCCCGGCCAGGGCGGCCAGGGTGGTCATGCCGTCGAAGGTCTCGCCCGGGCCCTCGCCGTACATCGGCTGGAAGTGGTCGAAGCCCCAGGCCCCGTCGAAGCCGAGGTCCTCGGCGAACCGCACCCGCCGGACGACCTCGTCCCAGGACATCCGCTGCTGGGCAACATCGAGTCCGAAGCGCATGGCTGGGAACCTATCGGCTGGCCGACCCCATCGAACTCGCGACCCACCGCCTACGGATCTGTGTCTCTGGCGTCGCGAGTTCGCCGGAGGTGGGGCTCCGGGGGGGCTCCCTCCCTCACAACCCGAACGAGAAGCCGCCGTTCACGGGGTAGGTCTGGCCCGTGATCCACGACGCGGCGTCGCTGGCCAGGAACGCCACCAGCGGGGCGACGTCGTCCGGCTCGCCCGGGCGGCGCACGACGTAGCGCTGGAGCAGGGCCTGGGCGCTCGCGTTGTCGGGGTCGTCCCAGAACGGGGCCGTCGCCGGCGTGCGCATCGTGCCGAGCGCCACGCAGTTCGCCGTGATCCCGTGCTGGCCGCCCTCGAGGGCGATGGCCCGGGTGAAGCCGGCTGCGCCCGCCTTCGCCGCGCTGTAGGGCGCCATGTACTTGTCGCCGGTCCGCCCGCTGTCGGACACGACCGTGATGACGCGGCCCCACCGGCGGGCCTGCATGCCCGGCAGCACCGCGTGCGTGCAGTGCAGGACGCCGTACAGGTTCACCCGCAGGTACGGCTCCCAGGACTCCGGATCGGAGTCGACGAACGGGCCCCGCGCCCCGAAGCCCTCGGCGCCGGCGTTGCCCGCGTTGTTCACGAGGACGTCGACGTCGAGGCCCCGGACGACGGCGGAGACGGCGTCGTGATCGGTGACGTCGAACGCCGCCGCGGACCCTTCGCCGCCGCCCGACTCGAGCTCGGCCACGACCTCCGCGGCGCGGTCGGCCACGAGGTCGTTCACCACGACGTGCGCGCCCGCGGCGGCCAGCCCGAGCGCGATGCCGCGGCCCACGCCCTGTCCCGCCCCGGTGACGA
>DATFFY010000254.1:0-6705 GCA_035249805.1 Acidimicrobiales bacterium
CCACCGGGGCGTCGCGCTCGGCCAGGAACGAGCCGGCCCACTCGAACGGTCGGAACAGCAGGAAGGCGTCGTCGCCGACGTCGAGCGCGGCCTCGACCGTGCGGTCCTGGTCGACCATCAGCCCGATCTCACCTGCGGTCGTCGTGTACACGTCGGGCTCGGTCGTCTCGGTGCCGTCGTCGGCCCGGCCCGGGGTCACGACGAGCTCGACCGGCACGTCGACCCAGGCGGCGGCCAGATCTTCGACGGTGCTGGCCAGCTCGGCCTCCGACGCCCCGCTCACGTCGGTGCCGGCGAGGGACACGTTGCGGGCCACCCCGCCCGAGCTGGTGTCGATGGCCCAGGCGATCACGAGCACGACGAGCAGCACGACGGGCAGGAGCGAGACGGGGAGGAGCCACCGTCGTCGCGTCGCCGGCTTCGGCTCGACGTCGGGGGCGTCGGCGCCGTCGGCGGCCTCTTCCTCGGTCGTCGCGACGGGTTCGGTGGCCGCGACGGGTTCGGTCGGTGCGTCGGCCGCGGCGTCGGCGTCGGCCCGAGGCGCGTCCGCTGGCGTCTCGGTGTTCTGCTCGTCCATGGGGGCCCTGAGCCTGGCACGCCGACCGTGCGCCCGCGGCATCACGGCGGATTTCGCCGAGCGCCGCGGGGTGCGCTAGACGGAGGGCGAGCTCCGGCGCGGGCCGGGGATCCGCACGACCAGGGGGACTGCACGGCATGGCAAAGCTGCAGGAGGGCCGCGTCGCGATCGTGACGGGTGCGGGCCGCGGCATCGGGCGCGAGCACTCGCTGCTGCTCGCCCACCACGGGGCCGCCGTCGTGGTGAACGACCTCGGCGGCTCGATGGACGGCGAAGGCTCGGACAAGGGGCCGGCCCAGCAGGTCGTCGACGAGATCGAGGCGATGGGCGGCCGGGCCGTGGCCAACACCGACGACATCAGCGACTTCGCCGGAGCCCAGCGGCTCGTGGAGCAGGCCGTGGACACCTTCGGCCGGCTCGACATCCTCGTCAACAACGCCGGCATCCTCCGGGACCGCATGCTCACGAACATGAGCGAGGAGGAGTGGGACGCCGTCATCAAGGTGCACCTGAAGGGCACCTTCGGGCCCTCCCGCCACGCCGCCGCGTACTGGCGGGACCGTTCCAAGGCGGGCGAGACGAACGACGCCCGGATCATCAACACGTCCTCCCCGTCGGGCATCTACGGCAACGTCGGCCAGACCAACTACGGCGCCGCCAAGATGGGGATCGCCGCCTTCACGATCATCGCGGCGAAGGAGCTCGGCCGGTACGGGGTGACGGTGAACGCGATCGCCCCTGCCGCCCTCACCCGCATGACCGAGGGCCTTGGGATGGGCAACGCCCCCGAGGAGATCAAGGAGCAGATGTCGCCCGCGCACATCGCGCCGGTGGTCTGCTGGCTGGCCAGCCCCGAGGCCGCCCACGTGACCGGTCGCGTCTTCGACGTCAGCGGCCGGATGCTCTCGGTCAGCGAGAGCTGGCACCGCGGTCCCTCGATCGAGAACCCCACGGACGACCTGACCGTCCTGGGCCCGCAGATCACCGAGATCGTCGCGAAGGCCCGACCCAACGCCAACATGCAGGGCTACGACGAGTAAGGAGCACACCACGCCATGCCCATCAACCCCGATGCCGTCGGCACCAAGAGCGACCCCGTCCGCCGCAGGTGGGACAGCAAGGACGCGCTGATCTACGCGCTCGGCGTCGGCGCCGGCGCGGCCGACCCGCTCGACGAGCTGGAGTTCACCACCGAGAACACGAGCGACAAGCCGCAGCGGGCGCTGCCGACGATCGCCGTGGTCATCGGCCCGCTCGGCCTCGGCATGGGCAACATCGGCACGTTCAACCCGGCGATGCTCGTGCACGGCGAGCAGGCCATCACCCTGCACCGCGAGATCCCGGTCGAGGGCGAGCTCGAGGCCGTCGGCGAGGTCACCGGCATCTACGACAAGGGCAAGGGCGCCGTCATCGTCATGGAGGCGAGCACGAAGCTCGTGGACACCGGCGAGCCGCTGTTCGACACCCGCATGTCCGCCTTCATCCGCGGTGAGGGCGGCTGGGGCGGCGACCGTGGCCCCTCGGGCACGCCGAACCAGGCGCCCGAGCGCGAGCCCGACCAGACGGTCACCGTCCAGACCCGGCACGACCAGGCCCTGATCTACCGCCTCTCGGGCGACCGCAACCCGCTGCACTCGGACCCTGCGTTCGCGGCGATGGGCGGCTTCGACCGTCCCATCCTCCACGGCCTCTGCACCTACGGGTTCACCGGCCGGGCCCTCCTCCACGCGGTGTGCGGCAGCGACCCCGCCCGCTTCAAGGGCCAGGCGGCCCGCTTCGCGTCGCCCGTGCTGCCGGGCGAGGCGCTCACCGTCAAGATCTGGAACGACGGCGACGGCACCGCGATCTACCAGACCTGCGGCGACGACGGCCGCGTGGTGATCGACGCCGGTCGCGTCGACTTCGCGTAGCGGCGTTGCTAGGTTCACCCGTTCGTGTCGGCCTGAGGCCGACGGACCGAAAGGGCTCTCCATGAAGCGCAAGGTCATCGCGGGTGCGGCCGCCATCGCCGTGAGCATCGCCGGGGCTGCCGGGGTCGCTGGCGCCCATCCGGTGGGTGAGCCGGGCACTCCGAGCTGCCACGGTGAGCGCGTGAGCCACGGCAACGCGCCCCACGACCCGGCTCACGGGATCACCCCCAAGGAGCGGGCCGACATCCTCACCGGGATCATCGCGGAGGGTGGGCCCTTCGGGGAGTTCCTGGAGTCGCGCTACGGCGACGAGGTCTCCGTCGCCGAGTTCCACGACTTCGTGGAGCTCAACTGCGAGGAGTCGGCCTAGGCCGGGTCAGAACAGCGACGACTGCGCGCGCTCGATGCCCCGCAGCGCGTCGTAGTCCACCTCCACGCAGACGATGCCCCGCTCCTGCGCGAGCGCCTTCGCCTGCGGCTTGATGACCTGCGCCACGAACATGCCCCGCACGGGGCGTAACGAGGGGTCGCGGTCGAGGAACTCGAGGTAGCGGGCCAGCTGCTCGACGCCGTCGATCTCACCCCGCCGCTTGATCTCAATGGCCACGGCCCGGCCCTCGGCGTCGCGGCACAGCAGGTCGACCGGCCCGATCTCGGTGCGGTGCTCCCGCCGCACCAGGACCATGCCGACCTCCAGCTGGTGGCAGGCGTTGGCGAGGAGCTCCTGGAGGTGCGCCTCGACCCCGTCCTTCTGCAGGCCGGGATCGGCGCCGAGCTCGTGGTCGGTGTCCGAGAGGATCTCCTCGATCGTGATGACGAGCTGCTCGCCCTTGGGGCTCGTGACGGTCCACACCCCGTCGCCCTCGACGATGCGGTTCGGGGCGACCATCCAGTTCAACGGCTTGTAGGCCCCGCCGTCGGAGTGGATGGCGACGCAGCCGTCGCGCTTCACCATGATGAGGCGCGTCGCCATCGGCAGGTGGGCCGACAGCCGTCCCTCGTAGTCGACGGAGCAGCGGGCGACGACGAGCCGCACCGCTAGCGCCGCTTCTGCAGGCGCGTCCGGATCAGCTCGCGGCGCTCCTGCAGGTCCCGGTACGTGGTGCCGTCGCCGGCATCGAGGCCGAGGCCCGCCTTCACACCCTCCAGGTCGACCTGGTAGTCGCTCAGGTCGAGCCCGAGCTCGTTGGCGATGCGCTCGCCGTGGCGGGTCGCGAAGTGCATCGAGACCTCGCCCACCTCCGCGAGGAGGTCGAGGTTCGGGGCGAGGGTCGCGATCGCGCCGTCGAGGAACACGAGGTTCTTCACGAAGAGCATGAGCTCCTTCGGCAGCTTGGCCCCGATCCCGAGCAGTGCCTTCACGGTCCCCTGGATGACGTGCACCAGCTCGTCGGCCGACATCTTCGTGGGGTCGATCGGCGGCTTGTCGAGGCCGAGCTCGTGGATGACCGTCTGCACGTCGGTGTCCGCCGGGAGCGCGCCGAGGTCGCGCAGGGCCTCCAGCTGGCCGTGGATGTCGTTCGCGGTCGCGCTCATCAGGAGGCGCAGGAAGGCGAGGCGGCGGGTCTCGGAGAGGCGGCCGACGATCCCGAAGTCCAGGAGCGCGGTGCGGCCGTCGGGCAGGACGAAGAGGTTCCCGCCGTGGAGGTCGCCGTGGAAGATGCCGTGGATCATGGCGCCCTCCATGAACCCGATCATCCCGGCGCGGACCACCTTCTCGGTGTCGACGCCTGCGTCCTGCATGCCGGCGACGTCGTCGAACTTGAACCCCTCCAGCCGCTCCATCACCAGCACCCGCCGCGTGACGAGCGTCGGGTGCGGCCGGGGGATCACGTAGTCCCGCTGGCCGAGGTCCGCGTACGACCGCGCCACGTCGAGCATGTTCTCGGCCTCGAGCCGGAAGTCGAGCTCCTCCGTGATGGTCTGCGCGAACAGCTCCACGAGGGCGGGCGGGTTGGCCAGCGCGCTGACAGGGATGCGGCCGACCAGGAACGGCGCGAGCCAGGCCATGACCCGCAGGTCGCGGTGGACGAGCTGTCCGACCGACGGCCGCTGCACCTTCACGACGACGTCCTCGCCGGTGAGCAGCGTGGCCCGGTGCACCTGGGCGATCGAGGCGGCGGCGAGGGGGGAGGGGTGGAACCTGCGGAAGACCGCCTCGAGCGGCTGCCCCAGGTCCTCCTCGACGACGGCGCGGATGACGGAGAAGGGCTCGGGCGGGACCTGGTCGCGGCACTTCTTGAACTCGGCGACCAGCGCCGGGGGGAAGATGCCCTCGCCGGAGGAGAGGATCTGGCCGAGCTTGATGTAGGTCGGCCCGAGGCGCTCGGCCGCCACCCGGACGCGGCGCGACAGGTCGGCGATGGACGCCTCCCCGCCCCGGCGCCGGGCCCCGAGGGCCCACACCCCGAGGGCCCGACCGAGCAGCACGGTCGTCTTCACGACCCGCGCGCCGGGCGGGACCTTCGCCGGTTCGATCAGCCGGGGGAGGTCGGCGGCGATCTGCCGACGCAGGCCGGCCACGGCCTGGCGCCACGGCATCGCCTCGGCGTCGACCACCCACGGCGCCTGCTCGGTGAAGCTGTAGAGCTCCACGTCGTCCGGCAGTCGGGCAGGAGGCGCCATCAACCGCCGAGTGTTGCAGAGGTCAGGCGACGCGTTGGAGCCAGAGCGACGACGGGGGGTTGGGGTCGACCCGCACCGGGACGTAGTCGTCGAAGCGCTCGACGAGCGCCGCTTCGTGCTCGACGCGGATCAGCGGCGTCGAGAGCAGCATCTCGAAGGCCGAGTTGAAGGCCAGGAAGGCCTGCACGATCATCGCCTCGTTCCAGTAGACGGGCCACCGCTCGCCGAACAGCCAGGTGTCGGCGGGGTAGGGCGTGTTGTACGGGAACGGCACGTCGTGGATGTGGACCAGCACGCCCTCGTTCAGCCGGGGCAGCACCTCGAGGAACAGGTACGCGACGTCGCTGCCGACCTTCAGCGCGTGCGACGAGTCGATGAACAGCACGTCACCAGCCGAGAGCTTCTCGAACTGCTCGACGTCGACGTCCTGCACCAGCCGCTGCACCAGCTCGATTCCGGGGACGGACTCCAGCGCCGGGTAGGGATGTGGCTCGATGCACGTGACGCGCATCGGATCGCCCTCGGCTTCGTTGCGCTCGGCGGCGAGCGACGCGTAGTAGGTCGACGTGCCGGACCCCACCTCGAGGTAGGCCGACGGGCGGTGCTCGCGCAGCACGTAGTACAGGGTGCGGGCGTCGAACCGCGGGTACCCGGGGCCGAACCGGCCGGCCTCCTTGTGGGCGCCCCCGCCGGCGCGCTCGCTGAACTCCACCTCCCACCGGTCGGCCAGGTCGAGGAGCCGGACCCGCATCGCGTCCACGTCCACGTGGAGGCCGACGAGCGGGCTGGGCCGGTCCCACTGGGCTCGGGTGGCCTCGAGCGCAGACAGCACCGGGAGGGTGGAGTAGTAGTCGTCCTTCTTCACGATGTTGAAGCCGGCGGCGCCGGCCAGGCCGCGCACTGCCCGGATCCGGGCCCGCCGGCCCTGGAAGGCCAGCCGATCGAGGCGCTCGACCATGCGGGCCGGAAGCACACGCTGGGCGCGCTGCTTGGCGCTGAGCGCAGTCACGATTCGGACCTTAGCGCCCTCGCAGCACGGATCGTGGCAGATCTGCTACGAGCCGTGCTCAGGCCGTGCAAGCGAGCCGCTACCGATCTGACGGAGACTGGGAGTCATGGTGAGGTGCGGCACCTGTGGCCAGGAGAACCGCTCCGGCGCCCGCTTCTGCGATGCCTGCGGCGCCGAGCTCGCGGGGGGCGGCGCCGCCGGCGGTCAGGCGCGGAAGGTCGTCACGATCCTGTTCGCCGACCTCGTCGGCTCGACCAGTGCCCAGGAGGGCGCCGACCCCGAGGCCGTGCGGCGCTGGGTGGACCGGTACTACGCGGTGCTCCGGGGCGAGGTCGAGGCCCACGGCGGCCGGGTGACCAAGTTCACCGGGGACGGCGTGATGGCCGTCTTCGGCATCCCGGAGGTGCGGGAGGACGACGCCCGCCGCGCCGTCGAGGTCGCGACCGCGCTGCACGCCGCGGTGGCCGGGCTCGGCGGCGGGGCCGGCGCCCCCGAGCAGGTCGACCTGCGGGTCGGGGTGAACACCGGCGAGGTCGTGGTGTCGAGCGGCGACGACGACGTCGTCGGCGACGTAGTCAACGTGG
>DATFFY010000255.1:0-6018 GCA_035249805.1 Acidimicrobiales bacterium
TTGCCTCCCGTGGCAAGGGGCAGGGGGTGGTCGTCGAGCAGCTCCTGCAGAGGTCTCATCGCGGCGCCGCGGGGACATCGGGTGCGTCGGTCGTCGCCTCGGGGGCGACGTGGTCGGCGTCGTTGAAGGAGACCATCCGCATCCGCCGGCCGTCGGCGACCCAGGAGCCCACGGCCGTGTTGGCGATCTCGATCGCCCGATCGACGGCCAGCAGCTCGGGCTCGGAGAGACCGTCGAGGACGTAGCGGAACAGCATGATCACGGCCTGGTGGGTCACCACGACCACGTGGTCGCCCGCGTGGTCGAGCCGGAGGTCGGTGAGGAACGCCCGCACGCGGAGGGCCACATCGGCCCACGACTCGCCGCCGGGAGGCCGGTGGAAGAACTTGCCGAGGAACGCCCGGGCGGCGGCCTGCTCGGGGAACCTGGTCTCGATCCCGACCCTCGTGAGTCGATCGAGCACCCCGAACTCCCGCTCGCGCAGGCGCTCGTCCAACCGGACGGGCACGGAGAGCCCGGCGTGGTCCAACGCGGTCGTGGCCGTGTCGACCGCCCGCTGGTACGGCGAGCACCAGACGATCGACGGTGGGCACGCCCGGGAGGCGAACCAGGACCCGAGCGCGGCAGCCTGCCGTCGCCCGAGGTCGGACAACGGCACATCCATGTCCCGGGTGGCGATGTCGAGCTCGGCGAGCCCCGACGCGAGCGCGGCGTCGTTGGCGACGTTGCCTGCGCTCTGCGCGTGCCGGATCAGCGACAGGCTCGCCGGCCATCCCGAGGGGGCAGGCATGGCGCAGCGCTTCCCCTCGCATCGCTCGGCCAACCGTCCCCCGCTGTAGAGTCGCACCAGAGCCGGACCGTGCGTTCTTGAGCCAACAGGGACCTGCCGCCTGACTCACAGGCGCGGAGGTCCACGTGGTGCAGTTCGAGGAGTCCGGGCTCGCAGCGGGCCGTGATGCCCTGCTGCGCTTCCTCTCGGGCGACGACGACCTCGAGTCGATGCTCACGAAGATCACGCTCATCGCGACGGAGACCATCCCCGGCACCGACGGCGCGACCATCACGATGCTGAACGACGGTGAGCCCAGGACGCCGGCGTACACCGACAAGCGCGTGCTCGAGCTCGACCTCAAGCAGTACGAGCTGGGCGACGGCCCGTGCCTGTCCGCACTCCGGCACCACGGCATCGAGCACCTCCGGACCGCCGACCAGGACCGGTGGCCCGTGTTCAGCCGGGCCGCTCGTGGCCGCGGCATCGCGGAGGTGCTGTCGGCGCCCCTCACGGACGGCGAGACGAGCAAGGGCGCGCTGAACCTCTACTCCGAGTCGGGGTTCGCGCCCGAGGCGCACGACGTCGCCGCGCTCTTCGCCGATCAGCTCGGGGTCGCCGCGGTCAACACGACGCTGTACGTGCAGGGCACGATCCTGGCCGAACAGCTGCGCGAGGCGATGGAGTCCCGCGCCACCATCGAACAGGCCAAGGGCATCCTCATGGCCGCCGAGCGCTGCTCGCCGGAGCAGGCCTTCGACATCCTCAGGCGCGCGTCGCAGGGTCGCAACGAGAAGGTCCGCGAGATCGCGGCCGAGGTCGTCCGCCGGTACGCCGAGGGAGCCGAGACGAGCTCCTAGCCCAGGCTGCGCTTGCCCGACAGACCGACCGGGTAGCGACTGCACGATGAAGGCCGTCCATCCGCCGTCCGCGCTCCTCACCGGGACGCGGGTGGACGGCCGCTACCGGGTCGGGGAGCTGATCGGCCAGGGCGCGATGTCCGAGGTCTACCGGGCCGAGGACGAACGCCTCGGCCGCACGGTCGCGCTGAAGGCCCTCCGGCCCGGTGCCACGGACCACGAGCGCTTCGCCGAGGAGACCTCGCTGCTCTGCGCGCTCGACCATCCGCACCTGGTGCGGCTGCACGACGCCGGAGAGCACGAGGGCGTGCCGTACCTCGTGCTCAAGCTGGTCGACGGGAACCTGGCGCAGACCTTGGCCCGAGGGCAGCTGTCCTTCGACGCGGTGGCCCGCATCGGCCGGGAGATCGCGTCGGCCCTCGACTACCTGCACGGCCGCAACATCGTCCACCGCGACGTGAAGCCGTCGAACGTCCTCATGGGCGAGGACGGGTCGGCATGCCTCTCCGACCTCGGCGCGGCGCTGTCCATCGACGGCCCGCGGCTGACGGCCACCGGCCTCACGGTGGGGACGCCGATGTACCTGGCGCCGGAGCAGGCGGCCGGCGACCCGGTGGGGCCAGCCGCCGACGTGTACTCGCTCGGGCTGGTGCTCCTCGAGGCGGCGACCGGCGAGGCGGTGTTCCCGGGCAGTCCGCGGGAAGCGATCGCCGCACGCGTGCTCAGGTCGCCGGACGTGCCCGACACGGTGCCGACCCCGCTCGACGACGTCCTGCAGCGCATGGTGGCCGTCGACCCACGGCTGCGCCCGAGCGCGGCGGAGGTCGTCGAGGGCCTGTCGAACCTGCCGACCCTCGGGGGCGCCCCCGCAGCGAGGGAGCCCGAGACCGAGCAGGAGGCGACGGTCGTCATGACGCCGCCGACCCTGGTGGGGCACGAGCCGGCCCCTCCGCCGGAGGACACCGACGTCCTCGGGCCCCGTCTCGGCGCCGCCGCGCTCGCGGTGGAGCGGGTCGGTGACCGCGCCGCCGGCTGGGTCCGAGCGGACCGGGAGCGGGCGATCGTCTGGGGCCTCCTCGCGGTCATGCTCGCCGGCCTGCTCTTCGGCCTCGCGACACGGGAAGCGTTCCCCGCCGTCGGGTCGACTCCCACCACGACCGCCACCGTGCCGCCGACGACGACGGTCCCGCCGACCACTGCGCCCCCCGCCCCGGCCGTGCAGCAGCCGCAGGAGCGTGGGCAGGGCGGTGGCAACGGCCGAGCCGGTGAGGACGACAAGGAAGGCCACGACAAGGACGGCGAGGGCGAGAAGGACTAGCCGACGCGGGCCCGGCGGCCATCAGCAAGAATGCGGGCGAGGCGGATGGAAGGGGCGTGCTCCATGGCTCCCACCCAAACGGTGTCGGTCGACGAGCTGGCGGCGCTGCAGCTGTTCGAGGCGTGCCCGCCGGGCGACCTCTCGGAGGTCGCCGCCGCGGTCACGGGGACGCGGCGGGTCCCCGACGGCGAGGTGGTGTGCCGGGAGGGCGAGCAGGCCGACCGGTGGTGGATCGTCGCCGACGGCTACGCCGACGTCACGGTGGCGGGGCTGTACGCCGCCACGATCGGTCCGGGGGAGTCCATCGGCGAGCTCGCGCTGCTCGACGGCGCGCCGCGCGGGGCGACGGTCACGGCGGTCACCGACCTGGTGCTGCACGAGGTCGACGGCGACGCGTTCCGCTCCGCGCTCCTGGACAGCCCACGCGTCGCGGTGGCCCTGCTCACCCAGCTGGCCCAGCGGTTGCGGCGGGCCAACGAGCGCCCGGCTCGCCCGGTGGTGCTCCCGGATGCCGTGCCGGCCACCGCGCCGAGGGCGCCGTCGGTCGACCTCCCGAGCTCGCGCCAGCTCGACCCGATGGCCCCCGGGTTCCTGGACGACCCGTCGGCGCAGCTCGCCGCGCTCCGCGAGGAGGCGCCGTGCCACTGGTCGGATGCGGTGCACTCGTGGGTGGTGCTCCGCTACGAGGACGTGCATCGGCTCATGCGCGACCGAGCCCTGCTCGGGTCGGTGACCACCCTCGACCCACCCGACGTCGAGCCCCGACGCCGCGGGGCGAAGATGATGATCCGCCGCGACGGCGCCGACCACCTGCGTCTGCGCCGCCTCGTGTCGCGGGTCTTCACGCCCAAGGCGATCGGTCGGTGGGGAGAGCGAGCCGAGCAGATCGTCGCCGGCCTCCTCGACGGGGTCGCCGACCGCGACCAGTTCGACGTCATGGACGAGTTCGCGCTGGTCGTGCCGGCGCAGATCATCAGCGAGATGCTCGCGATGCCGACCGAGGACATGGAGCAGCTCCGGGCCTGGTCCCACGCCCTCACCCCCGGGCTCGACCCGTTCGTCACCCCCGCCGAGGAAGCGGCGGCGGAGGCGGCCGGGAAGGCCATGACGGAGTACGTCCAGCAGATCGTCACCGAGCGGCGCGGCCAAGGCGGCGACGACATCATGGCGGCCCTCCTCTCGGCGGAGGACGCGGGTGACGTCCTCGACGACGAGGAGGTCATCGCCCAGATCCTCCTGCTGTACATCGCCGGGCACGAGACCACGCGCAACCTGATCGGCAACGGCCTCGTCCACCTGTTCCGCTTCCCCGACCAGCTCGATCGGCTGCGGGCCGATCCCGCGCTCGACGCCAACGCCATCGAGGAGGTGCTGCGCTACGAGAGCCCCGCGCAGCTCACTCGCCGGCTCGCGTTCGCCGACATCGAGGTCGCCGGCGTGACGATCCCGGCCCGGAGCCACGTGACCCTGTCGCTGGCCTCGGCCAACCGCGACCCTCGCAAGTGGGGTCCGACCGCCGAGGTGCTCGACGTGGCCCGACCCGGCGCGAACGAGCACACCAGCTTCGGTGGCGGGCCGCACTTCTGCCTCGGCAACGCGCTGGCGCGCCTCGAAGCCCGCATCGCGCTCCCGGCGCTCATCCGGCGCTTCCCGAGGCTCGCCCCGATCGACGATGCGCCGCACTGGGAGCGTCGCATGGTCCTCCGCGGCCTCGCGGAGCTGACGGTCACCACTCGCTGACCTTCAGCCGCGGGTGTCGCCGGGCGGGCCGAGATGCGCCCCATCGGGTAGGTCCGACCCTCGCCCGGTCCCAGCACGATCGGGCGTCGGGCGGCGCCGTCACGGTCGGTCAACGTCGTCTCCTCCCTCGGTCGGCAGGCCCTTCGCGCATCGAGCAGGAGTAAGAAGCGCGCCCAAAAGGAACAAGTCCCATCAGCGCCGCCGGGCTGGCAGGGAGGCCCGGTTGCACCATTCGGCCGCACGGAGGGACGCGGCCTCGACCCAGGAGGCTGGCATGAGACCAGTGAAGTTCATCGTTGCCATGATCGCAGCAGGCGCCTTCGTCGTCGCTGCCGACATGTCGGCATCCGCCGATTCCACCCACATCTGCCAAGGAAGCCGCAACTGCAACGACGTCGACGGCGGCGGTGGTGGCAAGGGCCACGGCCACGGCGGCGGCCACGGCGGCGGCAAGAACAACGAGACCAACACCCTCGAGTGCGAGAACGACAGCGGCAGCGCCCTGATCATCGTTCAGGCCAACGTCTGCCCGCAGGACTTCCCGATCCTCGTCGACATCCTGTAGCCGTTCAGCGCGAGCTGCTCGCGCTTCCCGACCGGTGCGTCGAGGGAGCGCGAGCAGCTCGCGCGGACGAGCGGCTCGCTAGCCGTTGGGCTGGATGCACTCCTCGAGCAGGTACTTCACGAGGCTGTCGACCGCGACCGGCCCGCCGATGACGTGACCGGCGCTGACCCCGCCTCGGCGCTCGATGTAGCCGCAGATGCCCGGTGACAGGTTCTTGGTCAGCGTCAGGAGCAGGGGCGACCTGGTCGTGCCGACGTGGGCCCCTGCGGTGAGCGCGTCGGGGAACGCCTGCCCGGTCGCGACGTCGAGGTGGCCGGCGGCGAAGCCGTAGCGGTCGACGGCGAGGTCGGCGAGCGCGATCGACGTGGCGTAGCGGTCCGCGCCGGCGACGCGCTCGGTCGTGATGCCCATCAGGTTGATGCCCGTCTCGACGAGCTGGCCCAGCGCGTTGGGGCCGCCGGTGATGATCACGTGCTGGATTCCGAGGTCCGTCAGCGCCGCAGAGGCCGCGGGGGAGAGCCCGGCCTGCGTCGACAGCAGCTGGGGGAAGTGCTGCGCGAACACGATCCCGCCCGCCGCCAGCGCGTCCGGGTAGCTGGACCCCGACGAGAGCACGGCGGTCCTCCGGCCCCCGTCCTGCCCGACGGCGGCCGCACCGGCCTCCTTGGCGACGGCCGCGGCGGTCTCGTACCGGTCGGCGCCCGCGATGCGGGTCACCGAGTACCCGCGGGACGTGAGCGCGCTCGCCACCTCCGGGCCGAGCGCG
>DATFFY010000256.1:0-8946 GCA_035249805.1 Acidimicrobiales bacterium
GCACCCAGACCTGGGTGCGCTGCACGCGCACGTCTAGCTGTCGCCCTCCGCCCCCTCGTTCCGCCCGTCGGGCGTTCGCCCGAACGCTGACGGATCCCACGACCCGTCAGACATGACCGTACGCCACTCGATCGCGGCTGCCAATGGGACGTCGGGCACACCCGGGCCCGGGTCAGCGCGCGGTGAGGTCGGACCAGTCCTCGGGGTTGTCCTCGGTGAAGTGGGCGACGATCGAACCGTCGACACCGTCGACCAGCACGAGGCCGCGGGTCTGCGGCGGCTCCTCCGCGGAGTACAGGAGGATGCGCCAGGTCGGACGCGACCGCAGCCCTCGCCAGCTCAGCTGGGCCGAGGCGTGGCCCACCGCGAACCCGACCTCTCGCGACGCGGCGACGAGGGCGTCGCGCTCGTCGACGTCGAGGTCGAAGCCGGACAGCAGCTGGTAGATGCCGAAGGCGACCAGCAGCGCCGCCGCGAGGAGGAACCCGTCGTTGACGAGGACGCCGTCGCCTTGGTCGGCCACGACCCAGGCGGCGACGCACCCTGCGGCGAGCAGCAGGTAGAGGTAGCCGGGGATCCGGCGGCGGTTGTTGTTCGGGAAGACGTACGGCCCGACGTACCCGGACGCGTCGAGGTCCTCCGGGAGCTCGTCCCGGTGCTCTGCGTCGGAGCCCTCGGCGGGCGTGGGTTCGTCGGCCATCGGGTCCGACCCTAGGGACGCGGCCGTCAGGACGGCCAGGCGGCGCGGAGGCGCTCCCCCACCTCGGGCAGGCTCAGGGGCAGGACGCGGGTCTCGGCCGTGACGCCGATGAAGTTGGCGTCGCCCTGCCACCTGGGCACGCAGTGCACGTGGAGGTGGTCCGACTGGGAGCCGCCGGCGGCCGGGCCCAGGTTCAGTCCGACGTTGACGGCGTCGCACTGGAGCGCGGCCTTCAGCGCGACGACGGCGTCGCGGACGGTGGCCCAGAGCTCGTCGTGCTCGTCCTGGGCCAGGTCCTCGAGGTCGGCCACGGCTCGGTTGGGCAGGACCATCAGGTGGCCGGCCGTGTACGGGAACGCGTTGAGGATCGCGAAGCAGGTGGCGCCGCGGTGCAGGATGCCCGCGGCCAGGTCGCCCTCCTCGTCGGCGCCCGCGAGGATGCGCTCGAACAGCGTCTTGCCGTCGGCCTCCTCGGGGCTGGGCAGCGTGCGCGTGTCCACCACCTTGCGGACGTAGGCGGATCGCCACGTGGCCCAGAGGTGGTCGAGGGGCACGTCGGTCAGACCTTCGCCAGGACCTCGGCCGCCAGCCGCTCCGCGAAGACGTCGACCGTGACGCCCCGCTCGGGCTGGTCGGCGCCGCGGGCGTTGACGCCGACCGTGCCGGCTTCGACGTCGTCGTCGCCGACGACGAGCACGTACGGGAGCTTCTCGAGCTTGGCCTTGCGGATGCGCGCGCCCAGCGGCTCGTCGGCCTCGTCGAGGTCCACCCGGAAGCCGTCCGCCTGGAGACGGTCGACGAGGCGGGTGGCGTAGGCCTGGTGGTCGCTGCGGACGGGCAGCACGCGCGCCTGCACGGGGGCGAGCCACGCGGGGAACGCACCGGCGTAGTGCTCCACGAGCACCGCGAAGAAGCGCTCGACCGAGCCGAAAAGGGCCCGGTGGATCATCACGGGGCGGTGCCGCTCGTTGTCCGCGCCGATGTACTCCAGCCCGAACCGCTGTGGCAGCTGGAGGTCGACCTGGATCGTCGACATCTGCCACGTGCGGCCGATGGCGTCCCTGGCCTGCACCGAGATCTTGGGGCCGTAGAACGCACCGCCTCCCTCGTCGAGGACCACGTCGAGCTCCTTCGCGCTGGCGACGCGCCGCAGCATCTCCGTGGCCTCCTCCCACTCCTCGTCGGTGCCGACGGCCTTGCCCGGCGGCTTCGTCGACAGCTCGAGGTAGTAGTCGTTCAGCCCGTAGTCGTTCAGCAGGTCGAGCACGAAGTCGAGCAGCGACGCGAGCTCGTCGTGCATGTTCTCCCGCGTCGTGAAGATGTGGGCATCGTCCTGCGTCATGCCCCGCACGCGCGTGAGTCCGTGCACGACGCCGGACTTCTCGTACCGGTACACCGAGCCGAACTCGAACATCCGGATCGGCAGCTCGCGGTAGCTGCGCACCCGCGACCGGAAGATGAGGATGTGGAACGGGCAGTTCATCGGCTTCAGGTAGTAGTCCTGGCCGCTCTCGCCGCCCTCGTCCGCGAAGTGCATGGGCGGGAACATCCCGTCGGCGAACCAGTCGAGGTGCCCCGAGATCTCGAAGAGCTTCGCCTTCGTGATGTGCGGGGAGTTCACGAACTCGTAGCCGGCCTCCGCGTGCCGGTCCCGCGAGTAGTCCTCCATCAGCTTGCGGACGAGCCCGCCCTTCGGGTGGAACACGGCCAGGCCGGAGCCGATCTCGTCGGGGAAGCTGAAGAGGTCGAGCTCGACGCCGAGCTTGCGGTGATCGCGCTTGGCCGCCTCCTCGAGGCGGACCAGGTGGGCGTCGAGGTCCTTCTTCGACGCCCAGGCGGTGCCGTAGATCCGCTGCAGCTGCGGGTTCTTCTCGTCGCCTCGCCAGTACGCCCCGGCGACCCGCATCAGCGTGAAGTGGCCCAGGTGGGCCTTCGTGTCGGGCACGTGCGGGCCCCGGCACAGGTCGATGAACCCGGCGTAGCCGGTGAAGGGCGGCCTGGCCTTGGGCGCGGGCGGCGGGTTCTCGTAGGTGCGTACGGAGTCCGTCGACGACGTGGCCGACATCGGGTCGGTGCTCGCGTCGTCGATGATCTCGAGCTTGAAGCGGTGGCCGGCGAACACGGTGCGGGCCTCGTCGGCGGACAGGTGGTCGCGCACGAACGGCTGGGCCTCGGCGATGATCTCCCGCATGCGGGCCTCGATCCGCTGGAGGTCGTCGACCGCGAACGTGGCCCCGCCCGGCAGCTCGAAGTCGTAGTAGAAGCCGTCCTCCACGGGCGGTCCGATGCCGAACGTGGCACCGGGGAAGAGGTCGAGCACGGCCTGGGCCAGGACGTGGGCGGTGGAGTGGCGGATCGTGAAGAGCCCGCGGTCGCTGTCGGCGGTGACGATGGCCACCTCGTCGCCGTCGTCCAGGGGCGTCGCGAGGTCGCGCTCCTCCCCGTTGACGACCGCGATCACGGCGGCCTTGGCCAGGCGGGAGCCGATCGCCGCGGCCAGGTCGCCGGCGGTCGAGCCCGCGGGCAGCTCCCGCTCGGACCCGTCCGGCAACCTGATCGTGAGCTCGGCCATGGAGGCGGAGGGTACCGGGTCACCCGCGAGCCGCCGGAACCGGTTGACCACGCGAGTCAATGGGTCCGGTTCGGGAGCGGGCGAGTGGGGATGTCCGGCATTCCGGACCCATCCACTCGGCCGGTGGTACGCCGGACCTATTCACTCGCGCCGACGATCCCGCCGTCGAAGCGGACGTCGGTCGGTCACCTACCCGCGGTTGGCGAGGACGTCGGCGCTGGACCGGCGCTCGCCGGTGTCGTGCCCGTTGCCGTTCACCGGCGCCTCGCCGAGCGACGCGACGTGGGCGGGCGCGGCCGACGGGAAGTGCTCGGCCTTCTTCGTCGCGTACTCGTCGACGTACTCCTGTCCGCTCAGCTCGCGGATCTCGTACATCACCTCGTCGATGATCTGCCGGAGCACCAGCCGGTCCGACGCCCGGTCCGCGTAGCGGGTGACCTCGATCGGGCGACCGAAGCGGAGCAGGACCTTCTTGAACGGCTTCGGCAGCTTTGCGTCGGGCGGCTGCACCTCGCGCGTCCCGACGATGCCGACGGGCACGATGGGCACGCCGGTGCGGAGCGCCAACCTCGCCGGACCCGTGTGGCCGCGGTGGAGGCGACCGTCGCGAGCACGGGTGCCCTCAGGGTAGATGCCGAAGAACGCGCCGGCCTCGAGCACCCGGGCCGCGGTGTTCAGGGCCCGCTCGGCGGCGCTGCCCCCGCTCCGGTCGATCGGGATCATGCCGAGGGCCGGGAAGAGGTGCTTCGTCTTCCACGAGTCCATGTACTCGGCCTTCCCGACGAACATGATCCGGCGCGGCAGCACCAGGGGCAGGAAGAACGAGTCGATCACGGAGGTGTGGTTCGGGCAGAAGACCGCGCCGCCCTCGGCGGGCACGTTCTCGAGGCCCTCCGTCTCGACGTTCCACAAGGTCTTGAAGATCGGGGACAGGACCCGGCGAGCCACCGGGTACAGGCGCCCGAAGTCCGAGGGGTCGAACGACTCGCCCGTCGGCGCGGCGGCCTGGGTGCCCTCGGTCACGATGCGGAGTCTGCCACCCCGCCGTCGGCCCGTGTTCCTAGAGCGTGACCCCGAGGAGGGCGGCGGCCGTCCCGACCCCCTGGCCGGCGTCGGCGGCGGCGTCGATCGCGGCGACCGCGCCGGGCGTGTCGAGATCGTCGTCGAGGGCGGCCCGCACCTCGTCGAGCGCGGCGTCCCCGGGTCCGACCTGCCGCCACCGCTCGAGGCGCTGGGCGGCGCGCGGCATGCGGGTGTCGTCCCACTCCCAGCCGGACCGGTAGTGCTCCTCGACGAGCACGAGGCGGATCGCCATGGCCTCCCACTCCTTGCGGAGCTCGGACACGAACACGAGGTTGCCGAGGGACTTCGACATCTTCTCGCCGTCCATCCCCACCAGGGCCTGGTGCATCCAGTGCCGGACGAACGGCTCGCCGGTGGCGGCCTCGGACTGGGCCCGCTCGCACTCGTGGTGCGGGAAGATCAGGTCGCTGCCGCCGCCGTGGAGGTCGATCGTGGTGCCGAGCTCCCGCAGGGCCAGCGCGGAGCACTCGATGTGCCAGCCAGGGCGGCCCGGGCCCCACAGGGAGTCCCACGACGGCTCGTCGGGCAGCGACGGCTGCCAGAGCACGAAGTCGAGCGGGTCCCGCTTGTGGGGGTCGTCGACGTTGCCGCCCCGCTCCGCCGCGAGCGCGAGCATCTCGTCACGCGAGTACCCGGAGACGGTGCCGAACGCGGGGAACGACGCCACGTCGAAGTAGACGCCGCCGCCGGCCTGGTAGGCGTGCCCGCGGTCCAGGACCATCCCGATGAACCCGCGGATGTCCGCGATGGCCGACGTGGCGCGCGGCTCGCTGAAGGCGGGCAGGAGACCGAGCGCACGGATGTCGTCGTCGAAGCGCGCCGTCTCCGCCGCGGCCAGGTCGAGGTAGTGGACCCCGAGGTCGCGGGCCTTGCCCAGGATCGAGTCGTCGACGTCGGTGATGTTGCGAACGCAGCGGGTCTCGTGGCCGAGGTCGCGCAGCCGCCGCTGGAGCACGTCGTAGGTGACGTACACGGCGGCGTGGCCGAGGTGCGTCGCGTCGTACGGCGTGATGCCGCACGTGTACATCGTGACGACCAGCCCGGGCTCGAACGGCACGACCTCGCGACGAGCCGTGCACCACAGGCGCATGCGACCTTCGCCCATCAGGGGTTCACTCGGGGATGCTCGTGAACTTGACCGCGACCCGCGTGCGGTAGCGCACGTTGAGCTGCAGCAGCACCGCAGTGAAGGACTCGATCGGCGTGGCGAGCGAGAGCTCACCGCAGTCGAGGGGTCGCATGTTCGGGATCTTGGCGACGAGGTCCGAGGTCGCCTCGGTCGCCTCGGGGAAGTCCGAGCAGATCAGGACGTCGCTCTCGATGGGGTGGCTGAGGTCGCCCAGCTCCTTCGCCGGCACGTGGTGGAGGGCCGCCGCGACCTGGCTCTTCCGCAGCACGGCCTGGATGCTCGCGGCCACCGACCCCCGGGGCGGGACGAGGGGCTGGAACTCCTTGCCGATGCGGGTGAGCGCGTTGGCCATCGACACGACGACCTTGCCCCGCAGCGCGTCCTCGACCGACTGCGCGGTCTGCGCGGCGCCGTCCCACGGGGTGGCGATCACCACGAGGTCGGCCTCGGCCGCGTCGTGGTTGTCACCGGCCACGATCTGCAGCTCGCGGTCCGGCCACTCGGCCTTCAGCGAGTCGACCGCCTCCATCGCGCGGTACTTCGAGCGCGAACCGACCACGGTCTCGAAGCCGACCGAGGCCAGCCGCACGGCCAGCGCGCCGCCGGCCGGACCTGTGCCACCAAGGATCCCGATGCGCATCGGCGACACCGTAGCGGCGGGCCTTCGGAGCGGGGTAACTGCCTCCCGCCCGTGGAAGTCTCTAGCGCCATGCCCATCCTCGACGGCAAGCGCATCCTCGTGACCGGCGTCCTCACCGACGCCTCCCTGGCCTTCGGGGTCGCCCGACTCGCCCAGGAGGAGGGGGCCGAGGTGCTGCTCACGGGCGCAGGCCGGGGCCTCAGCCTCACCCGCCGCTCGGCCCGCAAGCTCCCCGTCGAGCCCGACGTCCTCGAGCTCGACGTCACCGACACCGCGCAGGTGGAGGCGGTGCGCGACGCGATCGGCGAGCGCTGGGGCCGCGTCGACGGGGCGCTCCACGCCATCGGCTTCGCGCCGCCGAGCTGCCTCGGCGGCGGGTTCCTCGAGGCAGGCTGGGAGGACGTGTCCGTGGCGCTGCACGTGTCCGCCTACTCGCTGAAGGCGCTGGCCGACGTCGTCGTGCCGCACATGGGCGAGGGGGGCGCCATCGTCGGGCTCGACTTCGACAACAGCAGGCAGGCGTGGCCGGCGTACGACTGGATGGGCGTGGCCAAGGCCGCGCTCGAGTCGACCTCTCGCTACCTCGCCCGAGACCTCGGCCCCCGCGGCATCCGCGTGAACCTCGTGGCCGCGGGGCCGATCCGCACGCTCGCCGCGAAGTCGATCCCGGGCTTCTCCCGCTTCGAGGACGTGTGGGACGACCGCAGCCCGCTCGGCTGGGACGTGCGCGACGACGCCGACGCTGTGGCCCGAAGCTGCGTGGCCCTCCTCTCGGACTGGTTCCCCAAGACGACCGCCGAGATCGTCCACGTCGACGGCGGCTTCCACGCCATCGGCGCGTAGTCGTACGCCGCAGCTTCCTCAGCACGACCAAGCGTGACGCCGCCGGGAGGCTGTGTTCCCCGCTCATTGCCGGCTTCGCCGGCGAGGCCGCTCGGGCCTCCGCTCCTGGCTGCTGCCCGACCTTCAGTCGGGCAGCAGCCACCGCGGGTTGGCGACCTCGAGCTTGGCCCGCACCATCGAGCCGAGCACCTCGCGGACCTCCTCGGCCCGGTCGTCGAGGGCGCCGCTGCGGATGCGCTTCGCGAGCCCCTCGTCGGTGTCGCACCCGAGGGTGGCGAGCCCGTCGGCGTGGCGGCGGCGCTGCTCGGGGCCCAGCTGGAGCTCCCGCTCGACCATGTGCAGCGCGTTCGCGGCGACCCGCGTGTGGAAGGCGACGCGGCCATCGGTGGCGTCGCGGACGTCGCCCTCGATCCACTCCCGCACCGCCTCCACCAGCTCGCGGGCGGTGGGCCGCCCGTGGAGGGCGACATCGTCCGGCGCGGTCGGGGTGTCGGCGACCGGCAGCGGCCCCCCGGGCAGCAGGCCGAGCACGTCCCACTCGTTCTCGGCCACCCGCCGCCCGATCGTGGCCAGCTCCATCGAGCGGACGACCCCGCCCAGGTGGGCGGAGGCCTGGACGTGGCAGATGAGCCCCCACCGGACCGTGCCGAGCAGCTCCCACCAGCGCAGCACCTCGGGATCGACCGGTCGCCCCCCGGCCGCCTCGTAGGCGGCGAGGAGCTCCTCACGGGTGCCGGTGCCGCCGGCGGGGAGCGGCGAGCCGAACCGCCAGGCCCGCACGCAGTACCAGCCGAGGTCCTCGACCGGATCGCCCAGGTGGGCGATCTCCCAGTCGAGGACGCCGCGCAGCCCCTCCGCGTCGACGAGCAGGTTGCCGAGCCGGAAGTCGCCGTGCACGACGGCGTGGTCCAGGCCCGGCGGCCGGTTCGCCGCCAGCCAGCGCAGCGCGAGCTCGAAGGCGGGGAACGGCGGACCCAGCGTCCTGGCCAGCTCCCGCTGCTCCTCGAGGAGGTCGAGGTCGCGCAGCGGGGGTGCGTCGGCGATGGGGATGCGGTGGACGGCGGCCAGTGCGGCGCCGGCCTGGCCGACGAGCCGGCGGCGGGCCTCGGCCCACTCGTCGTCCCGCAGGAGCTTGCGGGCGATCGTCTCCCCCTCCAGGCGCTCAGCGACGAGTGCGGGCGCGCCCACGTGCGTGCCGTCGTCGTCGGCCACGACGGTCGGGACGGGCACGCCCTGCGCGTCGGCGGCCCGCAGCAGCGCGGCCTCCCCCTGGATGCCGGGGCCGGTGCTGATCGCGCCCTGCCGGACCCGCTGGAGGATCAGCGGACGGCGCCGGTCCCCCGCCACCAGATCGAACGCGTACGTCTCGCGCGACGCGCCGCCGGACAGCCGGGACAGCCCCTCCACGCGCCCGTCGAGGCCACGGGACGCGAGCAGCGCCTCCAGCCCCGTCGCCAGCTCGGCGTCGCGCTCCCCCACGATCGGTCAGCAGTACTGGCGGACGGTCGGGTACGGGTTGACGGCCGCGCCGCCGCCGGGGTGGATCTCGAAGTGCAGGTGGGGCGTGCCGCGTGCGTTCCCCGAGTCGCCGACGTACCCGATGACGGTGCCCGCCTGCACGTGGCCCGCGCCGACGTTGGCGTACGCCGACAGGTGGGTGCCGTAGTAGTAGTGGCCGTTGTCGCCGTACAGGTGCCACGACAGACCGCCGGTGCTGTTGCCGCGGTGCTGCACCCGGCCGCTCACCGGAGCGACGGTGGGCGTGCCCATCGGCGAGAGCATGTCGACGCCCTTGTGGGCGCGACCGCCCGACCGTGGCGCGCCCCACGTGTCGCTGAACGCCACCGGTCCCTGCACCGGGCACACGAAGGCACCGTGTGCGATCGGGCCGCTCGGCGCTCCCCGCACCCGTGCGCCCGCCGAAGTGCGGCGCGCCTGCGCGGCCTTGCGCTGGGCCTCGAGGGCCTCGAGGCGCTTCA
>DATFFY010000257.1:0-2285 GCA_035249805.1 Acidimicrobiales bacterium
CGGTCCCGGGCCGCGGCGAGATCCGCCAGCACCTCCGCGATCGGCTCGGGGCCGGCCTCGGGAGCAACGGGGAGCGACAGCAGCGCCATGGACCGGCGCGATGGTACGACCTCCGAGCGCCGGATGACAGGGCTGTAGTTCCACCCGTGTGGTCCAGGACGGGCGATAGGTTCGGCAGGTGGACCTGTCCGTGCGCATCTCCGAGCTCGAAGGGTGGGCGCTGGCTCGGGTCGACGGCGAGGTGGACATCGCCACCGCCCCCCTCCTCCGGGAGCGGCTCATCGGGGTCATCACGGGCGGACAGCCCCGGATCGTGCTGGACCTCGACGGCGTGACCTTCCTCGACTCGACGGGGCTGGGCGTGATCGTGGGCGTCCTCAAGCGGGCCCGCACCCTCGGCGGGGACGTGCGCCTCGTGTGCAACCAGCCCGGGGTCCGGAAGGTCTTCGAGATCACCGCCCTCGACCGCACGATGCCGCTCGCGGACTCCCCCGCCGCGGCCCTGGACGGGACACCCACGGCCGGAGCGTGAGCGTGCCGGCGAACGTGGTCCGCGTCGAGGTCCCGCCCCGCCGTGACCACCTGGCGCTGGTCCGGCTCGTCGTGAGCGGCGCCGCCGCCATCGGCCGGAGCGTTCCGGAGCGCCGGCTCGAAGACCTCCGCCTCGCGGTCACCGAGGCGTGCGCCAACGCCATGGACGCCACCCAGAAGGCGGGCAGCGAGGCGCCCATCGTGGTGGCGATCGACCTCGAGGAGGGCCAGGCCGTCGTCACCGTGTCCGACGCCGCGGGGGGGTTCGACCCCGCCGAGGTCGAGCGCCTCCCCGCAGCCACCGACCCCGAGCGCCTGACCCACGAGCGGGGCCTGGGCCTGTCCCTGATGCGCTCGCTCGTGGACGAGGTGACGTTCACGCGGACCGCCGACGGGATGGAGGTCCGCCTCGTCGTGCGCTCCTGAGGGGAGCCTGAAAGCCCGAGGACATTGGTCCTTGTAATGCGATCGCAACCGTTGTAACGTGACTGCAACGTCAACGGAGCGGACCTGGCGGACCGGGCCTCCAGCCGGTTCCCAGGAACCCGGATCCGTAGACATGCTCTGAGGCATCGGCCCTGTCGTCGGTCTGTCCGCCCGCCCCGACGACAGCGGCCGATGTCTCGGTTCTGAGAGAACCGAGACATCGGCTTCTCCGTGCACTCAGGGGGGCTGCGCGCCCCCCTGGGCGAGTCCCCCATCGCCGGGCCGCCACGCCCGAGCGTCGTCGGTTGGACCTAGTCGACCTCGCGTCTGCCTTCTAGCGCGCGTCCCAAGGTGAGCTCGTCGGCGTACTCCAGGTCGCCGCCGACCGGGAGGCCGCTGGCGATCCTCGTGACCTTCAGGTCCGGCAGGTCCTTGAGGAGGCGGCTGAGGTACATCGCCGTCGCCTCGCCCTCGAGGTTGGGGTTCGTGCAGAGGATCACCTCGCGCACGCCCTCCGCGTCGAGGCGGGCCAGCAGCTCGCGGATGCGCAGCTGCTCGGGGCCGATCCCCTCGATCGGACTGATCGCGCCCTGCAGCACGTGGTACCGGCCGTTGAACTCCTGGGTCTTCTCGACGGCGACGATGTCGCGCGGCTCTTCCACGACGCACAACACGGTCGCGTCGCGCCGGTCGTCGTCGCACAGCTCGCACACCGAGCCCTCCGCGATGTTGAAGCACCGCGTGCAGAACGTGACGCGCTCCTTCGCCGCGGCGATGGCGGCCGACAGCCGCAGGGCGTCCATCTCGGGCAGCTTCAGCAGGTGGAACGCGATGCGCTGCGCGGACTTCGGACCGACCCCCGGCAGGCGGCCGAGCTCGTCGATGAGCTCCTGCACCGGCAGGGGGTAGACGGAGCCCACCGTGCGGACCTACCCGCCGCCGAGCATGTCGCCGAGCGGCCCGAGCGCCTCGCGCTGGATCTCCAGCAGGCGGGCGTTGACGTCGTGCAGCGCCGCGAGCACGAGGTCCTCGAGCATGGCCACGTCGCTCGGGTCGACGACCTCCGGTGCGATCGTGACCTGGAGCGCCTGACCGGTGCCTGTGGTGCGGATGCGGACCACGCCCCCACCGGCCACGCCCTCCACCTCGCGGTCGGCCGCCGCGGCCTGCGCCTCCATGAGCTTCTGCGCCTCGGCGAGGAGGCCGCCCAGGGCGTCGCCGTCGGTCCCGCCGGTCAGGTCGATGTCGGGCAGGCCGGGCACCGCGGCGCCGGCGTCGTCGGGTTGGTCCGGGGAGTCGGCCACGCCCGCAGCCTATGGGCGCGGCCG
>DATFFY010000258.1:0-2239 GCA_035249805.1 Acidimicrobiales bacterium
AGCGCGGCCCGCGCGTCACGTCGAGCGCGGACCTCACGCCGCGCGAGCGCCAGATCCTGCTGTCCATCGACCGCGGCGAGTCGGTGAAGCAGACCGCGCGCTCGCTGGGCATCTCACCGAAGACGGTCGAGAACCTGCAGAGCCGGCTGTTCAGCAAGCTCGACGTGCGCAACCGAGCGCAGGCCGTCAGCCACGCGCACGGCCTCGGCATCCTCGGCGACGCCACCGAGCGCTGACGCGCGCCCGGTCGGGGCGAGCGCCCTAGGGGCCACGACCACTGTCCGCGCGCGCGGGCCACGCTTACCGTCGCCCCATGCAGGTCGCTGTGATCGGACTCGGGTACGTCGGCGCGGTCACGGCCGCATGCCTCGCGGAAGCGGGCACCACGGTCGTGGGCGTGGACCGCGACCCCCGCAAGGTGCGGTCGCTCAACGAGGGCCGCGCACCGGTCATCGAGCCTCGCCTCGACGAGCTCGTGCTCGCCAACGTCGCCGAGGGGCGGCTGCGCGGCACCGACGACCTGGCCGACGCCCTCGACGGCAGCGAGCTGTCGCTCGTGTGCGTCGGCACGCCGTCCCAGACGAACGGCCAGCTCGACGTGCGCCACGTCGAGCGGGTGGCCGAGGCCATCGGCGAGCACCTGCCGTCGCTGCCCCACGACCACACGGTGGTGTTCCGCTCGACGATGCTCCCGAACACCGTGGAGCACGAGCTCGTGCCGATCCTGGAGTCGGCCAGCGGCGGGCAGGCGGGCGTCGACTTCGGCGTCGCCTACTGCCCGGAGTTCCTGCGCGAGTCCACCGCCGTCGCCGACTTCTTCGATCCGCCCCTCACCGTGGTCGGCGCCGACGACGAGGTCGCGGCGAGCACGGTCAGCGAGCTCCTCGGGTTCCTCCACGCACCGGTGCACACGGTGCCGGTGGCCGAGGCCGAGGCCATCAAGTACGCGTGCAACGCCTTCCACGCCACGAAGATCACCTTCGCCAACGAGATCGCCCGGTTCTGCGACTCGGCCGGCGTCGACGGTCGCCGGGTGATGGACCTCGTCACCGAGGACACCCGGCTCAACATCAGCCGGGCGTACCTCAAGCCCGGCTTCGCCTTCGGCGGCTCGTGCCTGCCGAAGGACCTGCGGGCGCTCATCCACCGGGCCCGGTCGATGGACCTCGACCTGCCGATGCTGGCCGGGCTGCTGCCGAGCAACGACCAGCACCTGCGGGCCGCCACGATGTGGGCGCTCGAGACCGGGGCGCGCCGGATCGCCCTCCTCGGCCTGAGCTTCAAGCCGGGCACGGACGACCTCCGCGAGAGCCCGCTGGTGGAGCTGGCCGAGGCCCTGCTGGGCAAGGGGATCGAGCTGAGCATCTACGACCCGGTGGTGTCCGTCGAGGGCCTCGTCGGCACGAACCTCGCCTTCGCCGAGGAGCACCTCCCCCACCTGTGCCGGGTGCTCGTGCCGACCCCCGCGGACGCGCTGGCCGACGCCGACGCAGCCATCGTCGGCACCAGGGCCGACGAGCTGCTGGCCCCGCTGGAGGCCGCGGCGCTGCCGGCCGTGCTCGACCTCGTCGGCACCTGGCCCGAGCTCGAGCGCATCCCGGGTTGCCGCGGCCTGGCCTGGTGAGGTCCGGCGGAGGGCGAGTCACGATCGTCGTGCAGAACCTGCCGGTCCCCTTCGACCGGCGGGTCTGGCTCGAGTGCCGGGCCCTCGTCGACGCCGGGTACGACGTGTCGGTCATCTGCCCGACCGGACCCGGCGGAGAAGGCCGGTTCGAGGTGCTCGACGGCGTGCGCATCCACCGGTACCCGCCTCCCCGCCCCGCGTCCGGCATCGCGTCGTACGCGTGGGAGTTCGCGTACTGCTGGTCCCGCACCGCCGCGCTGGCCCGCCGCATCCTCCGCGAGGACGGCATGGACGTGCTCCAGGCGTGCAACCCACCGGACACCTACTTCGCGCTCGGGCGGCTCCTCCGGCGGTTCGGGGTTCGCTTCGTGTTCGACCAGCACGACCTGTGCCCCGAGACCTACGCCTCGCGCTTCGAGGCACCGTCACCCCTCCTGCACCGGGGCCTCCTGCGGCTCGAGCGGGCGACCTACCGGACCGCGGACCACGTCATCGTCACGAACAGCTCGTACCGGCGGGTGGCGATCGACCGCGGCGACCTCCCGGCCGATCGGGTCACCGTCGTGCGCACGGGGCCCGACCCGCACCGCCTGCGCCGGGGCGAGCCCGACGCGG
>DATFFY010000259.1:0-3232 GCA_035249805.1 Acidimicrobiales bacterium
CACGGTCGACACGTGCGCGGTGCTGGACTCGCTCGTGACCCTCGCGCTCACCCACGGCAGCTTTGCCGAGGCCGCTCGGTTGGGCTCCGCGGTCGATGAGATCAGAGAGGCGCTGGGCCTTCGTCGATGGCCGCTCGACCAGGCGGACCACGACCGCGCCGTGGCCGCCGCCCGGGACGCTCTCGACGGCGAGGACGAAGCCGCCCGGGCGCAGGGGGCGGCAATGAGCCTGGACGAGGTAGTGGCCTACGTGCGCCGCGCGCGGGGGGAACGTGGGCGTCCCGCGCACGGGTGGGCCAGCCTCACGCCGACCGAGCAACAGGTGGTCGACCTCGTCGTCGAAGGCCTCACCAACCCGCAGATCGCCGAGCGCCTCTTCGTGAGCCGAGGCACGGTGCGGACGCACCTCTCCCACATCTTCCCCAAGCTCGGTGTCGCGACGAGATCCGAGCTGGCCGCCCGAGCCGCTCGCCGCACGGGTTGAGCGGGGCGGAAGGGGCGAGCGTGGCGGAGCGGCCATCGGAAGCAGCAGCACCGGGGAACCGCAGCGTCACGGTGCCCGTCGGAACCCGGACCTTCGTGCTCACCGACGTGGTGGGCTCGACCGGGCTGTGGTCGGCCCGACCGGACGTCATGGCCGGCGCGCTGGCCCGGCATTGCGAGCTCATCGACCGGTGCGTCCGGGCGCGGGGCGGCCTCCGCCCGCTCGAGCAGGGCGAGGGCGATTCCACGCTGTCGGTGTTCGAGCGAGCTGCCGATGCCGTCGCCGCAGCGGTCGACATCCAGCTGGCCCTGGCCGACGAACCATGGCCCGAGGGGGCGCGCATCCAGGTTCGGATCGGGCTCCACACCGGCGACGCGGAGGTCCGGGACGGCACGAGCTGGGTCGGCGTGGCCCTCCACCGGTGCGCCCGGATCCGGGGCCTCGGCCACGGCGGCCAGGTCCTCCTGTCCTCGGCGACGGCGGGCGTGGTCAGCGACGCGCTCCCCGCTGGCGCCACCCTCGCCGACCTCGGCGAGCACCATCTCCGCGGCATCCCCCGCCCCGAGCGGGTCCACCAGCTCCGCCACCCGTCACTGGCCCACGAGTTCCCACCGCTGGCGTCCGATGCCCCGGCCGCCTCGCAGGTGCCGAGCTACCTCACCAGCTTCATCGGCCGATCCCAGAGCCTGGACGAGCTGGGCGCGCTCCTCGCCCGCGAGCGCTGCGTCACGCTCACCGGCACGGGCGGGTGCGGGAAGACCCGCCTGGCCCGAGAGGTCGCCTCCCTGGAGGCCCTCGCGTACGAGGACGGCGTGCACTGGGTCGACCTGGCCGCGCTGGCCGATCCCGCCCTCATCGGGCCGGAGGTGGCCACCGCGGTCGGCGTCACCGAGGTGCCGACCATGGGCGATGTGACCCCCGCCGTCGCCATGCACCTGGCGGAGAAGCACGCGCTGCTGGTGGTCGACAACTGCGAGCACCTTGCCGGTTCCGTAGCGGAGCTCGTCGAGCACCTGCTGCAGCGCTGCCCGGCGCTCGACGTCCTCATGACGAGCCGTGAACCGCTGGGGGTGGCCGGCGAGCACGCCTGGCTCGTGCCCTCCCTCGCCTTGCCCCCCGCCCCTCCCGCGCCGGTGGACGAGGTGCTCGCGGCGGACGCCGTCCGGCTCTTCGTCGACCGGGCCGCCCGGGTCCGGGGCCGCTTCGAGGTCACGGAGGACAACGCCGCACCGATCGCCATGATCTGTCGGCGCCTCGACGGCATCCCCCTCGCGCTGGAGCTGGCCGCCGCCCGGATCCGGTCTCTGTCACCCCAGGAGATCCTGACCGGCCTCGACGATCGCTTCACGCTCCTCACCGGCGGGCCGCGCTCCGCGGTCGCCCGCCAGCGCACGCTCGAGGCGTCCGTGACCTGGAGCCACGACCTGCTCGGCCACGAAGAGCGCCGCCTCTTCCGTCGCCTGGCGGTGTTCGCGGGTGGGTTCACCTTGGCCGCCGCCGAAGCCGTCTGCTCCGACGACGACCTGCCCGAGCTGGCGATCCTCGACCTGCTGTCCAACCTCGTGGACCGCTCCCTGGTGGTCGTGGACGAGTCCGGCCCCGTCACCCGCTACGAGATGCTCGAGACGCTGCGGGACTTCGCGCGGCACCGGCTCCACGAGGCAGGTGAGGCACCCGCCGTTCGGGACCGGCACCTCGCCTACTACCTCGCCATGGTGGAGGCAGCCGAGCCCGAGCTGGAGCGCGACCAGGCGATCGCGGTCGTCGACCGCCTCCTGTGGGACCTGGACAACATCCGGGGCGCCATGGACTGGAGCCTGGAGTCCGGGCACGTGGACGAGGCGCAGCGGCTGCCGGGTTCGCTCCTCCCCTTCTTCTTCTTCCACAACCTGCTCGAGGAGTGCGCGCGGCGGTTGGAGGCGGTGCGCGACCTCGAGGGTGGGAGCCTGGCCTCGCGCACGAAGGTGCTCGTCGGCTCCATCGGTGGCCAGGCCCTCATGTTCGACCCGCTGAGCGATCGGGGCGATCGCGGCCTCGCGATCGCGTCGGCCCGCGAGCTGGGGGATCCGAGGCTCCTCGGCCGCGCCCTCCTGTGGAGCGGGTTCCTCGGCGTCCTGCGGGGGGAATCCGAGGCGCGCGCCCTCCTCGAGGAGGCGGTCGAGGTCTGCGAGGCCGGCGGTGACGTGCTCTACCTCGGCCTGGCCCGCACGGTCCTGGCGTACCTCGCGATCCTCGACGCCGACCTGCACCGTTCGCGTGCCCTGCTCGGACAGGCGTACGCCCGCTACGGCACCATGCGCTGCCCGATCGAGGGGTTCCCGGTGACCGTGTTGTTCCAGGCGCTGGTGGAGGCGGGCGGCGGTGATCTGGCGACCGGGTGGGCGGCCGTGCGTCAGCTGGAGATGGAGATCGCGGGCGCCCCGCGCAGCTGGTTCCACTCCCTGGCCGGTGTCGCCCGCGGGATGCTGCACCTGACGGGGGGCGACCTCGCTTCGGCCCGGAAGGAGTTCGACGACGCCATGGACAGCGCCGTCCGGTTGAACAACGCGCTGCAGTACGCGCTGGCCGTCACCTATATCGCACCGGTCGTGGCGGCATCGGGGCAGCTCGACGAGGCAGCCGGCTACGCGGACACCGCGGTCGAGCTCCTCGATGCCGTAGGGGGCAGCCAGGTGACCACGCCGGCCGTCCTCGCGCGAGCACGCGCCGCTGAGGGAGCGGCCGACGCCGCCGCGCTCGAGGCCTGCG
>DATFFY010000260.1:0-2494 GCA_035249805.1 Acidimicrobiales bacterium
CACGAGGTCGGGCTCGACGCCGCCCGCCCGGACGCGGTCGAGCGGCGTCGTCGCACCGGCCATCGCACCGCACGCGAGAACGTGGCCGACCTCGTCGACCCTGGCAGCCTCGTCGAGTACGGCCCGCTGGCGATCGCGGCGCAGCGGCGGCGGCGCTCCGTCGAGGAGCTGGTCGAGAGGACGCCGGCCGACGGCCTGGTCGGCGGTGTGGGCACGGTCGCCGGCCACCCCACCGTCGTCCTGTCGTACGACTACACCGTCCTGGCCGGCACCCAGGGCATGCAGAACCACCGGAAGAAGGACCGGCTGTTCGAGGTGGCCGAGCGGCAGCGCCTCCCGGTCGTGTTCTTCACCGAGGGCGGTGGCGGCCGACCCGGCGACACCGACGCGCTCGGGGTCTCCGGGCTCGACGTCATGGCCTTCAACCTCTTCGCCCGGCTGAGCGGGCTCGTGCCCCTCGTCGGGATCACCACCGGCCGCTGCTTCGCCGGGAACGCCGCGCTGCTCGGCTGCTGCGACGTCGTCATCGCCACCGAGGGCTCGAACATCGGCATGTGCGGCCCCGCGATGGTCGAGGGTGGTGGGCTGGGCACGTTCCCGCCGGAGGCGATCGGCCCGGTCGACGTGCAGGTCGCCAACGGCGTCGTCGACGTGCTCGTGGCCGACGAGGCGTCCGCCGTCGCGGTGGCCAAGCAGTACCTGTCGTACTTCGAGGGGCCGGTCGAGGGCTGGACGGCGCCGCCCGAGCACGCGCTGCGCGACGTCGTACCCGAGCAGCGGCTGCGCGTCTACGACGTCCGAGCCGCCGTCGAGGGCATCGCCGACGTCGGCTCGGTGCTCGAGCTCCGCCGCGGCTTCGGGCCGGGGATGGTCACCGCGCTCGTGCGGGTCGAGGGCCGGCCGATGGGCATCGTGGCCAACGACCCGGCCCACCTGGGCGGCGCCATCGACGCCGACGGGGCCGACAAGGCTGCCCGCTTCCTCCAGCTCTGCGACGCGCACGACCTGCCGGTCGTGTTCCTGTGCGACACGCCGGGGATCATGGTCGGACCGGAGGCCGAGACCACCGCGCTCGTCCGGCACGTGAGCCGGCTGTTCGTCACCGGGGCGAACCTCGACGTGCCGACCGGGACGATCATCCTGCGCAAGGGCTACGGCCTCGGGGCCCAGGCCATGGCCGGCGGCAGCTTCAAGGCGCCGCTGTTCTGCGTGGCCTGGCCGACCGGGGAGCTCGGGGGCATGGGCCTCGAGGGTGCCGTGCAGCTCGGGTACCGGCGCGAGCTCGAGGCCATCGAGGACCCCGCCGAGCGCGAACGGGTCTTCGGCGAGATGGTCGAGCGGATGTACGAGCACGGACAGGCGGTGAACGCGGCGAGCTACTTCGAGATCGACGACGTGATCGACCCCGCCGACTCCCGGCGGTGGATCACCACGACCTTCGCCGCCGCGCCGCTCCCCGAGCGCCGGACCCAAAAGAAGCGCCCGTTCGTCGACACCTGGTGATCACAGCCCCCCGCCCCGGCGAACTCGCGACGCTGGACCTACGGATCTGTGTGCGTGGCGTCGCAAGTTCGATCCTGCCTGGGGAAGTCGCGAGGCTGGACCTACGGATCTGTGTGCGAGGCGTCGCGAGTTCGGGTGGGGGGACGTCGATAGGGTGCCGACGGTGACGAGGCTCTGGACCGGCAAGGGGGACGACGGCACGAGCGGGCTGCTCTACGGCGGGCGCGAGCCGAAGTCGTCGCCGCGGTTCGACGCCATCGGCGCGGTCGACGAGGCGCAGGCCGCGATCGGCGTGGCCCGCGCCGAGCTGGCCGGCTGGCCCGAGCTCGACGCCGTCCTCGTCGCCGCCGAGCGCGACCTGTGGGTGCTCATGGGCGAGCTCGCCACCGACGATGCCAACCGCGCCAAGCTCGAGCCGGGGACGTCGCTCGTCTCACCCGAGATGGTGACCGGCGTCGAGCGGGCGATCGAGGACGCGGCGGCCGGCTTCGAGCTGCCCAGGGAGTTCGTCGTGCCCGGGCAGGACCGCGCGTCGGCCCTGCTCGACCTCGCCCGCACCGTGGTCCGCCGGGCCGAGCGCGCCGCGACCACCGTGGCCGCCGACGGCTCCCACGTGATCCCGTACCTCAACCGCCTCTCCTCGCTGCTGTGGACCCTCGCCCGCAAGGTCGAGGGCGAGCCGTTGCGGTCCCGCGAGGCCTGATCAGGAGGACCTGTGCCCTTCACCGTCGAGCTCGCTCGCTCCGCCCCCGACGACGTCGCCGCCCGGGCCGTCGGCGTCACGAAGGGGGACCTCACCGGCGACGGCGTCGACTGGGAGTTCCTGCGGGCGCAGGGGTTCGAGGGCAAGAAGGGTGAGGTCCGCGCGCTTCCCGGGAGCGAGGGTGGCGCGGTGTTCGCCGTCGGGCTCGGGCCGGCCGACGAGGTGGACGCGGGCGTCCTCTGCCACGCGGCGGGCGCGCTGGCCCGCGCCGCGAAGAAGCTGCCCTCG
>DATFFY010000261.1:0-2287 GCA_035249805.1 Acidimicrobiales bacterium
CCGCAAGCGGGCCAAGGAGCTGGCCAAGACGGCGCGGGAGCGGATCGAGGCCTCCTGACCCGACCGGTCAGGTGAGGAGCGGGCGGCGTCCATACTGGCCGGGTGACGACAGAGATCGATCGGGTGCTGGAGGCGAACCGCGGCTACGCGGTCGACCACGAAGAGGTCACCGAGAACAAGCCCCGCCGCCGCCTCGCGATCGTCACGTGCATGGACGCCCGCATCGCCGTGTTCGGCGTGCTCGGCCTGCACCTGGGCGACGCCCACGTGCTGCGCAACGCCGGCGGCCGCGTGACCGAGGACGTGCTCCGCAGCCTCGCGCTCAGCACCCACGTGCTCGGCGTCGACCGCGTGCTCGTCATGCAGCACACCAAGTGCGGGCTGGCCGGTGTGACGGACGAGCAGCTGCGCGAGCGCACGGGCGCGGACCTCGGGTTCTTCCCGATCGACGACCACGCCGCGGCGCTGCAGGAGGACGTCGAGCTGATCGCCTCGACCCCCTACCTGGACCTTCTGGTGGAGATCGCGGGGGCCGTCTACGACGTCGAGACGGGCCACGTCGACGAGGTCGTCCGCCACCGTCGCGAGGGCTGAGCCACCTCGACGAAGAAGGTGGTGGGCCACCCCGCCGCCGGGCGGTGGCGGCGAGGTGGCCCGCCGGCGGTCACCTTACCGACTTGCGGGGCGCGTGAGGAATCGCGCGATATGGGCATCTGCCACGTGTCAACGGGGCGCGAACGCGAGGTCGAAGCGGCGCACCGCCCCCGCGAAGATGTTCGGCTCGATGTCCGGCGGCGTCACCACGCGGAGGTCGCGCCAGCGCTGCGTGAGCGTGCCGAAGAGGAGGCGCAGCTCGAGTCGGGCCAGGTTCGCCCCGATGCAGAAGTGCGTCCCGTTGCCGAACGCGAGGTGCGGGTTCGGATCCCGTCGGATGTCGAAGCGGAAGGGATCGTCGAACACCGCCTCGTCGCGGTTGGCCGACGGGTAGGCCATCAGGAAGCGGTCCCCCGCCGACACCGGCCGACCACCGACCTCGTCGTCCCTGGTCGCGGTGCGGAACATGTTGTTGAGCGGCGTGACCCAGCGGATCACCTCCTCGACCATCCCCGGCACGAGCGATGGGTCCTCGGCTGCGGCCTCCCACTGGTCCGGGTGCTCGGCGAGGATCGCCAGGCCGCGAGCGATCGCCGTGCGGGTCGTCTCGGCGCCCCCGGCGATGAACAGCCCGGTCTCGTGCATGAGCGACATGTCGTCGAGGCCGGCCTCGACCCACGCGGAGACGAGGTCGTCGGCGGGGCAGCCCCGCCGGGCGGCCGCGGTCTCGCCGAGGACGGCGCTGAACTCCATGATCGCCGACATCATCCCGGCCATCGCGTCGCTGTCGACGAACAGCGAGTCGGTGCGCATGAGCCGCTCGGACCACGACTTGACGTCCTCCCAACGGTCCTCGGGGAAGCCGAGGAGCGCGGCGGTCACGCGGCTCGGCAGCTGACCGGCGAGCTCGTGCACGACCTCCAGCTGCCCGGCCGGCGTGACCCGGTCGACGATCTCGTCGATCCGGTCCTGGAGGAGGCCGTGGTGCTCCTCGACCGCGCGCGGCGTGAACCGTCGGTTCACGATCCGCCGCTGCTGGAGGTGCTCGGGATCGTCCAGCGCGATCGTGTTCGTCTCCTCCAGCGTGACGTTCGCCCGGTAGCACCCGCGGGAGGAGAACACGTCGCTGCGCCGCTCGACGTCGAGGATGTCGTGGTGGCGGGTGACCGCCCAGAGGCCGTTCGCCTCGTCGCGCCACAGCGGCGCCTCCTCGCGGGCCCACGTGAAGAACCGGTGCATCCCGTCGAGGTCGGCCCACCAGGCGGGATCGAGCAGGTTCGCGGTCCGGGCGTCGACAGCCGTCATGGTGGAGGACCGTACCCAACGGTACGGTCCTCTTGCTCGACGACGGCATGTTCTCGCGACGCTCCGCACACACTTCGGTGGACCAGGCGTCGCGGGAACGGAGGTCAGGCCGACGCGGCGGCCTCCGGAGCCGCGGTGTCCTGCTGCGTCACCTTCGGCCGGGGCTCGCGACCGATCAGCTGGCGGTACTTCGCCGCGGTGTCGGTGTTGCGCACGACCTTGTCGACGAAGGCGGGCGTGTACAGGTAGTCGCGGTGCGGCTCGTCGTAGGTGCAGTAGCGCTCGTCGGTCCGTTCGGGGTGCGGGTCGCCGGCGCGCGGCCGCACGCCGAGCGCGCGCCAGGCTCGTGGGAACTCGCTCGAGGCGCCGAAGCGGAAGGGGATCCGGG